>JALOTC010000003.1 GCA_025458085.1 Cypionkella sp.
GCGGTGGAGGCACAGCTTGCGCTTTTGGAGGATGCCGAATGTGTCGCCTTCCCCTCGGGCATGGGGGCCATATCCGCCGCGCTCATGGCCACGCTGCAAGCGGGCGATCATGTGATCCTGCCCTCTGATGGCTATTACGTCACCCGCGTCTTTGCCCGCGATTTCCTCGCAGGTCTTGGCGTGCGGGTGACGGAACTGGCCACCCGCGATTATGCCAGCGCCGATTTCACCGGAGCGACGGTTGTCTATCTGGAAACCCCGTCGAACCCCGGCCTCGATCTGGTCGATCTGGCCGATACCACCGCCCGCGCCCAGGCTGTCGGCGCGCGGGTCATCGTGGATAACACCACGATGACCCCGCTTCTCCAGCGCCCGCTGGACCTTGGGGCCGATCTTGTCGTCGCCGCCGATACCAAGGCGCCTGCGGGCCATTCCGATTCGCGCATGTGCGCCAGCGCCGCCACCATCGCCGCGCGTCTTGCCGAACACCCGGCGGTGCAAGCAATCCGCTACCCCGGCTTGGCCTCTGACCCTGGCCACGCGCTCGCGAAAAAGCAAATGGCCGACTATGGCTTCCTCATCGGCATCACTCTGCGCGACGCCACCACCGCCGAAGGCTTCCTCTCGGCCTGCGCCTTCATGACCCGCGCCACCAGCTTTGGCTCCACCCATAGCTCGGGCGAACGCCGCGCGCGGTGGGGCGATGCCGTGCCCGAAGGCTTCCTGAGAGCCGACCGAGGCGCTCTGGTCCGAAATCGCCGCCGCCTTGGAGCCGAGTTAAAGCAGGTCCAGCAACCGCGCCGCCTCGTCCCGTGGCTGGGTCAGGCGGCTGCGGTCTTCGCTGGGGTAAAACCGCGCCCGCACCGCCGTGGGCATGGGCGCAGGGGTCTCGATCCTCACCCGCGGTCCCACGCGTTCTGTCTCGGCCTGCCACGCGCGGGCAACCGCCATCTGCCCGGCCTTTGTCACGCCATAGGCACCTGCAAATTTCTGCCCCGGGAGCGGGTCGTCAAAGAACATTGCCGAGCCATCGCCCACCCGCAACAACGGCTCCACCATCCCGATCAGAAAGCTTGCCGCCCGCAGGTTGATGGCGATGGATTTGTCCAGATCCTTCATGTCAATCGACGGCGCAGGCGACAGGGCGGTCGCATGAATCGCCGTATGCGCCCAGAACTGCAACCCGCCCCAGCGGTCGTGGATCGACCGGCACAGATGCCGCATCGCATCTTCCACCGTCACATCCATCGGCGCGAGCGTCAGGCTTCCCGCACCGGGCAGACCCGCCGCCTTCACCCGGTCGTCCAACTCCTCAAGCCCCCCCACCGTGCGCGCCACCGCCACCACATGCCATCCCCGCAGCGCCAATTGCTCGGCCATGGCCGCGCCAAGCCCGCGCGACGCGCCGGTCACAAGGGCAACACGGGAAGAAGGGGCAGGATTTGACATCTCGGCACTCCGCTTTGAGGGAAGAACCGGGGGCTTTCCGCCCCCGGACCCCCGAGGATATTTAGAAACAGATGAAGAGGTTATTCGGCAGCCTTCATCTCAAAGCCTTCGGCGATCTTGTCGCTGGGGGCCACGGGATATTCACCCGAGAAACAGGCGTCACAAAACTTCGGTGCTTTCGGGTCACGCCCCGCCGCCTCACCCGCCGCGCGATACAGCCCATCAAGCGAGATGAAGCGCAAGGAATCCACCCCGATCCAAGCGCGCATTTCCTCTTCGCTCATGGTTGCCGCCAAAAGCTTGCTGCGTTCTGGCGTATCCACGCCGTAAAAGCACGGCCAGGCCGTGGGCGGGGAGGCGATGCGGAAATGCACTTCTGCCGCGCCCGCCTCCAGAATCATGTCCTTGATCTTGCGGCTGGTGGTCCCCCGCACGACCGAGTCGTCCACCAGCACCACCCGCTTGCCCTTGATCAGCGCGCGGTTGACGTTCAGCTTCAGCCTGACGCCCATATTCCGGATCTGCTCGGTCGGCTCGATGAAGGTCCGCCCCATATATTGGTTGCGCGTGATCCCGAGCCCAAAGGGAATCCCCGATTCCGCCGCATAGCCAATCGCCGCAGGCGTGCCGCTATCGGGCACCGGGCAGACCAGATCGGCCTCCACCGGGGCCTCGCGCGCCAGTTCAACCCCGATCTGCCGCCGCGTCTCATAGACCGACCGGCCCCCGATGATCGAATCGGGACGCGAGAAATAGACCTGCTCAAAGATGCAAAAGCGCGAGGGCGCAGGCGCAAAGGGGCGCGAGCTATGGACCTTGTTCCCCTCGATCACCACCATCTCGCCCGGCTCGATCTCGCGCACCAGTTCCGCACCCACGATATCCAGCGCGCAGGTCTCGGATGACAGCGCCCAGCCATGATCGCCGATCCGCCCCAGCACCAAGGGGCGCACGCCCAGCGGATCACGCACCCCGATCAGCTTCGTCCGCGTCATCGCGACGACCGAGAACGCCCCCTCGCAGGCCCGCAGCGCATCCTTGATCCGTTCGGCCAGCGTTTTCTGGATCGACCGCGCCATCAGATGGATGATGCATTCCGAGTCGGAAGACGATTGAAAGATCGACCCGCGTTCGATCAATTCGCGCCGCAGCGCTGCCGCATTGGTCAGGTTGCCGTTATGCGCAATCGCGCAGCCGCCCATCGAAAATTCGCCAAAGAACGGCTGCACATCGCGGATCGCGGTCGCCCCCTTTGACCCGGCGGTGGAATAGCGCACATGGCCAATCGCGATTTCCCCCGGCAGGCCCGCCATCACATCGGCCTTGGTGAAATTGTCGCGCACATAGCCAAAGCGCTGACGATCCCCCCCGCTTCCTGCCCGCGATGCTGAAGCGCGTGCAGGCCAAGTGCGACAAAGGTCGCCGCATCGGCCAGCCCCGTCACGCCGAATATCCCACACTCCTCCTTCAGCTTGTCATCATCGAAGGGGTGAGAGAGGAAGGGGCGCATCGGGCGGCTCCATCTGATCAGGATGCCGCCCGTTTAGGCCAATGTCGCGCCACTGTCACGACCTGAAACGGCGCGCGCGCGGATTTGCAGGCTTGTTCTCTTCAGTTCGCCGCAGGGGCTGCGCAGACAGAGGTCAGATCGGTATAGCGTGCCACGATCCAGCCAGGCGCATCTTCGGGGATCTGGTCGTCGATCTTGCCCTGAAAGCTTGCAAAGACCTTGGCCGAACGCGACTCATCCACCATCGGGATCGTATTGGCCGCAACTGCCCGATCATAGACAAGAAAGGCCACCGCAACCAAAAGCACGCCGCGCGCCACGCCGAACAGAAATCCCAGCGCCTGATCCACCCCACCCAGGGCTGTGCGCTGAATCGCACCGGACAACAGCGGGGTGAACAGCGCCGCCACCACCAAGCCCACGGCAAAGACCAGCGCAAAGGCCGCGATGATCGACAGCTCGCAGCTATCGCCCAAAAACTCGCCCAGCATCGGCACTTCGCGCACCAAGGGCTGCGCCGCAGGGGCAAAGACAAAGGCCAACACCGCCGCGCCGATCCATCCGGCGATGGCCATGGCCTCGCGCACAAGCCCGCGCGAATAGGCCAAGATCGCCGAAAGGACGATCACCCCCGCCACCACGCCATCAATCAGCGTAAAGCCTTCCATCACCTGCTCCTCTGGCGCTTACCCTGCACCGAACATCTCGCCCACAAAGGCGGTCAGGTCGTCCATCTGGCGCACCTTCATGCCTTCCCCGCCGCCGGTCTTTGACCCTTTCGGCAAGGTGGCCTGTTGAAAACCAAGTTTCGACGCCTCTTTCAACCTGTTTTCCGCGAAAAGCACCATATCGGGCGGAATCGCCACATCCTCCCGCGCACTCAAAAGCGCGCCCGCCACCGCCAGATCGGCCGCAGGTTCCGTGACCCGCATCCCCCCCGCCACATTCAAAAACACATCCAAGCCCGCGAAGGGAATGCCGCAGCGCGCCTCCAGCACGGCAAGGATCGTGGACACCCGCCCCGAATCCAGCCCCACCACCGTCCGCCTCGGACTGGCAAGGGTCGAAGGGGCCACCAGCGCCTGAATCTCTGTCAGCACGGGCCGCGTGCCCTCAATCCCTGCAAACACCGCCGATCCCGGCGCTGGCGTGTCCCGGCTCGACAGGAACAGGGCCGACGGATTGCTCACCTGCGCCAGCCCCGCGCCGGTCATCTCAAAGACGCCGATCTCATCCGCCGGGCCAAAACGGTTCTTAACCGCACGCAGGATGCGGAACTGATGCCCCCGTTCGCCCTCGAAGTACAGCACTGTGTCCACCATATGCTCCACCACCCGCGGCCCCGCGATCTGGCCTTCCTTGGTCACATGGCCCACCAGAATGATCGCCACCCCGCGCCTTTTGGCAAAGGTCACAAGCTCGTGTGCCGCCGCCCGAACCTGGCTCACACTCCCCGGTGCCGCCTCAACCGTATCCAGCCACATGGTCTGGATCGAATCGATGATCGCCAGCGCCGGCCGTTCGGCCTCCAAGGTCGTCAGAATATCGCGCAGGTTCGTCTCTGCCCCCAACCGCACGGGCGACTCCGTCAACCCAAGCCGCTGCGCCCGCATCCTGACTTGCGCCGAAGCCTCCTCGCCCGAGATATAGAGGCACCCGACCCCGCGCCGCGCAAAACTCGCCGCCGCCTGCAACAGCAGCGTCGATTTCCCGATCCCCGGATCGCCCCCCACAAGGATGGCCGAGGCAGGCACCAAGCCCCCCCCCAGCACCCGGTCCAATTCCTCCATGCCAGATCCGGCCCGGGGCGGGGGGGCCTCTTCGGTGGCAAGGTCGGTCAAGGGCACCATCCGCCCCCGCGCGCCAAGCGCCTTGGGACCGGCCGAGAGCGGCGCTTCCTCCACGATGGAATTCCACGCGCCACACCCTTCGCAGCGTCCCTGCCATTTCTTATGCAGGGTGCCACAGGCGGTGCAGGTAAAGGTGGGCGCGCTCTTGCTCATGCCTCTGGCTAGCCCCTGCGCCCGCGCGCCGCAAGCCTCACGGCGCCCGCGCTGCGGGAGCCTCCTCCGCAGGGGCCTCCACCGCCGCCGGCGGAGGCTGGTCCCAGCCCATCACATCACGAAACGTGGCCACGCTCACCGTAATCCCCAGCGCCAGCAAAAAGGCCACCACCACCCCATTGGCCACAAGCAGCAACGGCTCATGCCACGCCACCCGCCGCGCCCAAGCGCCCAGAAGCCAGAACCACCCCAGCGTTGACAGAACCCGCCCCGGCAGGATCAGCGCCTCGTGCAACGGCTGTGGCCAGACCATCCACGCCGCATAGACCGCGACCCAGAAGATCACGATCAGCCCCCGCCGATCCCCCACACGCCATGCAGCAAAGCCCGAAATCGCAATCGCCAAAGGCACCGCCACAATCAGCGCGGTGACCATCGCCCGCCAGATCGACGGCGCCTCAAACAGGAAGGACAGGTCGATCTGGACCATGCCTCACCTCACCGCACTGATCGGCCCCTCGGCACGGCCATGGATGAACTGCTGCACATAAGGGTCTGGCGTTGCGTCCATTTCCGCTACAGGCCCGGTCCATTGGATCACCCCCTCATGCAGCATTGCCACATGATCGGCAATCGCGCGGACCGAGGTCATGTCATGCGTGATGGTCATGGCGGTCGCCCCCATCTCCACCACAATCTCGCGGATCAGATCATTGATCACACCCGCCATGATCGGGTCTAACCCCGTGGTCGGCTCATCGAAAAAGATGATTTCCGGCGCGGCTGCAATCGCGCGCGCCAGCCCCACGCGCTTTTGCATCCCCCCCGAAAGCTCGGCCGGGTACAAATCCGCCACATCGGGCGACAACCCCACCCGCCGCAGCTTTTCAATGGCAATCTCACGCGCCTCGGCCTTTGGCCGCTTCTGAAACCCGCGCAGCAGGCGAAAGGCCACATTTTCCCACACAGTCAGCGAGTCAAACAAGGCCCCGCCCTGAAACAGCATCCCGAACCGCGCCAGAAAAGCATCCCGCTCGGCCCGCGCCACATCCTGCCCATCCAAGAGGATCGCCCCGCCATCGGGCCGCACCAGCCCAAGGATGCATTTCAGCAGCACCGATTTCCCCGTGCCCGACCCGCCGATGATCACCATCGACGTGCCCGAGGCGATGGTCAAATCCACCCCCCGCAGCACCGTCTTCGGCCCGAAAGCCTTGGTCACGCCCTTGATTTCGATCATGAGGTGAAAAACACCTCCGTCAGAATGTAATTCGCGGCCAAGATCAGCACGCTTGCCGCCACCACCGCCGATTTCGTGGCCCGGCCCACGCCCTGCGCGCCCCGGCCCGAATTCATCCCGTGATAGCAGCCCATGAGGGCCACGATAAAGCCAAAGACCGCGCCCTTCACAAGGCCCGAACCCACATCCCAGACTTCCAGAAAATCGACCGTATTCTTGATGTAAACGGCCGAGTTGAAATCCAGCCGCGTGATCCCCACCAGCCAGCCGCCCATGATCCCGATGCTATCGCCCACCGCCACAAGCACCGGCACCGCCAGCGTCGCGGCCAGCACCCGCGGCACAGCCAGATATTTGATCGGATTGGTCGAAAGCGTCACCAGCGCATCGATCTGCTCGGTCACTTTCATCGTGCCAAGCTCCGCCGCGATGGAGGACGCCACCCTTGCCGCCACCATCAGGCCCCCCAGCACCGGCCCCAACTCGCGCACCATGCCAATCGCCACGATCGACGGCACCACCGATTCCGCATTGAACCGCGCGCCGCCCGAATAGATCTGCAAGGCCAGCGCGCCCCCGGTGAACAGCGCGGTCAAGCCCACGACCGGAAGGCTGAACCAGCCGATCTGCAAAAGCTGCACCATCACTTCGCGCGGGTAAAACGGCGGGCGGAACAGATGGCCAAGGATCGTGCCGGCAAAGATCGCCACCCGCCCGATGGCGGCAAGGCTCTCCAGCACCGGCCGCCCGATGCCGCGCAAAACCCCCGCTGGGCTCATGCCGCACCCTCGACATACCGCCGCCCATAGCGCGGCCCAAGCGAGGTCAGGATCTCATAGCCAATCGTTCCCGCCGCATCGGCCAGATCATCCACCGTCTGATGCGGCCCCAGAATGGCAAGACTGCGCGGCACCTCCGGCAGATGCGTCACATCCACCGTGATCAGATCCATCGACACCCGGCCCACGAGCGGGCAGGGCGTCTCGCCATCCCACAGCACGCCCACATTCGACAGGCCCCGCAGCAGCCCATCGGCATAGCCGCCCGAAACGGTGGCGATCACCGTCTCCTGCTCGGCCACCCAAGTGCAGGAATAGCCCACCGCCTCGCCCGGATGCACGACCCGCGTCTGAATGACCGGCAAGGACAACCCCACCACCGGCATCGCCCCCTCAAAAGGCCGCCCGCCAAACAGCCCCACACCGGGCCGCGTCAGATCGAAATGATAGCGCGGGCCAAGCAAAATGCCCCCCGTGGCCGCCAGCGACCGCGGCACCCCCGTGCCATCGGTCATCGCGTGGAAATTCGCGAGCTGCAGTTCATTCAGCGCATGGTCCGGCTCATCGGCACAGGCCAGATGCGACATGATCATTTCCGGCCCCGCCTCCAGCACGAAAGGCGCGACCGCCTCCCATTCCGGCTCCTCCATCCCCAGCCGGTTCATGCCCGTATCCAGTTGCACCCCAAAGGGCAGGCCGGGCAAAGATTCCAGATGCCGCGTCACCTGATCCAGACTGTTCAGCATCGGCGTCAGATCCAGATCATGGATCATCTCGGTATCGCCCGGCATATGGCCCGAAAGGATGCAAATCTGCGGCCCCGGCCCCAAGACCTGCCGCAGCGCCGCGCCCTCTTCGGCCACCGCCACGAAAAACCGCCGCGCGCCCGCTTGGGCCAAGGCGCGGCCCACCCGCGCAATGCCAAGGCCGTAAGCATCGGCCTTCACCACAGCCGCCGTCTGCACGCCCGAGGCCGAGGCACGGTCCAGCGCGCGCCAATTGGCGGCGATGGCATCAAGATCAATGGAAAGGATACCGGTGGACATGGGGCGCTTTCTTCGTCGGATCAGGGCCGGGGGTCAAGGCCAAATGGGTCGGGCGGGGCAGGGCGGCAAGGGGCAGGCGCAACCGCGCCACATCAGCGGAAAGCCGCCCGTCTGTCTGTACGGGGGGTGTACAGGGGGTGTACGCAGGGTGACAGGCGTTTTTCCTTAATAATCAGCACCTTCACCCTGCCACGGCCGGGCAAGGTTGCCAAAGCGCGTAAACTTGCCCTCAAAGGACAAAGCCACCGTCCCAATCGGCCCATGCCGCTGCTTGCCGATGATCACCTCTGCCACCCCGTGGCATTGCTCCATCACCTGCTGCCAGGCGGCCATCTTGTCCAATTCGTGATCGGCGGGCTTTTCGCGCTCGCGGTAATATTCCTCGCGGAAGACGAACATCACCACATCGGCATCCTGTTCGATCGACCCGGATTCCCGCAGATCGCTCAGTTGCGGGCGCTTGTCCTCGCGGCTTTCCACTTGGCGCGACAGCTGCGACAGCGCGATGACCGGAATGTTCAACTCCTTCGCAATGGCCTTAAGCCCCTGCGTAATCTCGGAAACTTCCTGCACCCGGTTCGCCTCGGAGGATTTGGAAGACCCTTTCAGGAGTTGCAGATAGTCGATCATCAACACATCCAACCCATGCGTCCGCTTCAACCGCCGCGCCCGGGCAGCCACCTGGCTGATCGGCAGGGCAGGGGTGTCGTCGATATACAGCGGGCAGGATTCCAACTCCTTCGCCGCCTCCACGAAACGGCGGAATTCGGCCTCCGTCATATCCCCGCGCCGGATTTGTTCCGAGGGCACTTCAGAGGCTTCCGAAAGGATCCGCGCCGCCAATTGCTCGGCGCTCATTTCAAGGCTGAAGAAGCCCACAACCCCGCCTTCCACCGCGCCTTCGCTGCCATCAGGCTTGCGCCCGCGCCGGTAAGCCTTTGCCACGTTAAATGCGATATTGGTGGCAAGCGAGGTCTTGCCCATCGACGGCCGCCCCGCAAGGATCAAAAGGTCGCTCTCGTGCAAACCGCCCAGCTTCTTGTCCAGATCAATCAGCCCGGTGGAAATGCCGGCCAAGCCGCCGCCGCGCTGATAGGCGGCATTGGCCACGTTAACAGCATCCGTTACGGCCTTGAGAAAGCTTTGAAATCCGCGCTCGGCCACGCCTTGCTCGCCCAGCTTGTAAAGCCGCTGCTCGGCCTCCACGATCTGCTCGCGCGGCTCGCTTGCGATATCCACCTTCGCGGCCTTGGCACTGATCTCGCGCCCCAGCCCGATCAACTCGCGCCGCACCGCAAGATCATAGATCATCTGCGCATAATCGCGCGCCGCATAGGCGCTGATCGCCGCGCCCGCAAGCCGCACCAGATAGGCAGGCCCGCCCAGTTCCTTCAGCCCCTCGTCATCCTCGAAAAAGGGCTTCAGCGTCACCGGGCTAGCGAGCGCGTTCTTCTGAATCCGCGCCGACATCTTCTCGAAAATGCGCTGATGCACCGGGTCATAGAAATGCTCGGCCTTCACAAGGCTCGCGATCCGGTCATAGACATCGTTATTGGTCAGGATCGCGCCCAGAAGCTGTTGTTCTGCCTCGATATTATGGGGCAGCACATCCGTTTCCGACATCCCCGCCGGGCCAAGGCCCTGCGCGCCGATCTTTGCCACTTCATTCATGCCTGCGCCTGTCATTTTCACTGCTTGCCTGCGTCATAGCAGGTTCACCGGGGGAAAGGGCTGTGGAAATCCTGTGGATACACGCTTTCCAGCCTACCACATATCGCGGCACCTGTCAGCGCATCTACAAAATGAGGGAAGATGGCGGCAAAGCAGCAAAATGCCCCGCCTCTTGCCGCCAAGAATCGGCTCAGCCCTTGGTCCGCGCCTCTTGCCAAGCGCGGGGCGCCTTGAGGAAGCTTTCCACCTCGGCCAAGGTCGCCGCGTCAAAGGCCCCTTGCGCCCGCGCCTCTGCCAGAACATCCCACCATGTGCACAGATGGTGCAGCTTAACCCCATGTTCCGCAAGGCGTTCTTCCGTGCCTGCAAAGATGCCATAATAAAAGATCACCGCCGTATGCCCGCAGGTCGCCCCCGTTTCGCGGATCGCATCCACGAACGACAGTTTCGATCCGCCATCGGTGGTCAAATCCTCCACCAAAAGCACGCGTTCGCCCTCGCTCATCGCGCCTTCGATCCGCGCATTGCGCCCGTAACCCTTTGGTTTCTTGCGCACATAGGTCATGGGCAGGGCCAGTCGTTCGGCCACAAGCGCGGCAAAGGGTATCCCCGCTGTCTCGCCCCCCGCCACATTGTCAAACGCCTCAAACCCCGCCTCGCGCATCACCGTCACAGCCATGAAATCCATCAGCATGGACCGGATGCGCGGGTAAGAGATCAACTTGCGGCAATCGATATAGGTGGGCGAAGGCAGCCCGGAGGCGAGCGTGAAGGGCGTCTCGGCATTGAAATGCACCGCCTTGATTTCCAACAACGCCCGCGCCGTCAGTCGGGCGATTTCATCCTTGGGGGGGAAGCTTGCGGAAATCATCTGGCATCCTCTTTCTGTCCTGCCGCGCCTCCCGCCCTGCGTGGCGGTCGTTGCGGCGCAAAGGCCCGTCAGGGCCGCTTAGCCGCGCTCAGGCTTCCACGGCCCAATGCACGGGGAAACCGGGGTCAAAGACGGTCACGGGACCGGCCTCGGTAAAGATCTTGGCCGGAAAGACCTGCGCCGCCTCATGCTTCACAAGCCGCATCCGCGCCTCATTGACAGGCAGGCGATAGAAGGCCGGGCCATTCAGGCTCGCGAAAGCCTCCAGCTTGTCCAAAGCGCCTTCCTCTTCAAAGACATGCGCCAAAAGCGGCATCGTGTTCGTGGCTGTGAAACAGCCCGCGCAGCCACAGGCATGTTCCTTCAACGCATCCACATGCGGCGCGGAATCGGTGCCAAGGAAATAGCGCGGGCTCCCGCTCGTCGCCGCCTTGCGCAGCGCCAAGCGGTGATGTTCGCGCTTGGCCACCGGCAGGCAATAGTAATGCGGCTTGATCCCACCCACGAGGATGTGGTTGCGGTTGATGATCAGGTGATGCGTGGTGATCGTGGCACCCAGCGTCTCGCCACCTTCGGCCGCATACTCCACGCCTTCCTTGGTGGTGATATGTTCCATCACCACCCGCAAGTCCGGCAGGCGGCGGCGCAACGGGTCCAGCACGGTGTCGATGAACACCGCCTCGCGGTCAAAGATATCGACCTCCGCCGTCGTCACCTCGCCATGGGTGCACAACGGCAGGCCAATCTCGGCCATTTTCTCGAGCACAGGCATGACCTTGGCCAAATCCCGCACCCCGGAATGGGAATTCGTCGTCGCCCCCGCCGGGTAAAGCTTCACCGCCTTCACAAGGCCAGATGCCGCCGCCGCCGCCACATCCGCAGGCTCCGTGCCTTCGGTCAGATAGAGCGTCATCAGCGGCTCAAAGGCCATGCCCTCGGGCAGGGCCGCCAGAATCCGCTCGCGATAGGCACCGGCCTGTTCGCCCGTCACAACGGGCGGCACAAGGTTCGGCATGATGATCGCACGGGCGAAATGGCGCGCGGTTTCGGGCAGCACGCCCTTCAGCATCGCGCCATCGCGCAAATGCAAATGCCAGTCATCTGGGCGGCGGATCGTGATTTCGGTGTTCATGCCCGCGCCGATACCGCGAAGGCCTGCGCAATGCCAGAGGATTCCGCGCCTCAGACCCCGTTTGCCTGCGTCGTGGCGGGTGCAGGGGGCAGATCAGCCGCAAGCGCGCGGCTCGCCTCTGCCTCGGCCTCTTCGGCCAAGATCTCCGTCAGGCGGCGGCGAAACGTTGGCGCGTTCAGACGCGAAATCACGCCCCGGCACAGCCATTTCTCTCGCTGCGTTGCGCCTTTTTCGCGCAGCATCCCCAGCAAACCGCGCAGATACGGGCCAAAGTTCCGCCGTACCCGCCAGATCCGGCCAAACTCCGCGCGGTCCAGCCGATCCTCGGCCACCGCATCGATCAGCGGTCCCCAAAGCTGCAATTGCCCCAAAGCCCAAGCAACCCGGCCCCGCAGATGCGGGCAACGCAGGTGGCGTACATGCGGGCCACGGAACAGGCTGGCATGCATCGCATCTTCGGAATGGCCTGGGTCATAAATCACATGCACCCGCCCCGCACCTTCAATCATATCAGGGGCATAGCCAAATCGGCTGGTGAAATCGAGCGCCCGCGCCTTCAGGCTGCGTCGATCCCACACGGCAACCTCCGGGTCCTGCGTTGCGCGGGGGGTGATCGCCAGAACCCGTGCCCCCGGTGCGGCCACGGAAAAGGCAGCGGCGGCATAGCCTTCGGTCCCCAGACCCAGAAAGATGACCTGATCGAAATCGTCGAAAAACGCCTCATCCACCAGACGGTCGACATAGCCATAGACACGTTTGTCGCGAAACCATGTCTCCCCTTCCGAGACAAGGCAGAGCAGCGACCAACCGCGCGCCCGCGCCAGATCCATCGCCATCGGCAGGCGGTCGGGCCGGGACAGGATGTCTTCCAGCCGTTCGAAGCTGACCAGAAGCCGTGGGCCATCGTCGTGGAAGAAGGCAAAGTGGCGTTGACCAAGAGGTTCGAAATAGCCCTCTTCCTCGGTGAGGCGTTCCATCATCGCCGACCATTCCCCACGGTTGCGCGGCAAAGCGCGCTCGTCCGCTTCCGCGCCCGATGCGTTTTGCCCGTCCTGTGCCGGATCGGTCTGGTCTGACATCACATACTCCCTGCGCCGTGGGTACGGCGCTGGCCCAACTGGTCTGCCCCATTGTCGGCTTCAGCCGACGCGCATGCAAGACATCCCTATGGAACAGATTGTTTCCAGATCTTGCGGCTAGCGAAAACAGTGGGCGACCATGGTCAAATTTGTCGATGACGGCGGATCAGCGCGGCCTCCTCGGGGCCAAGGATGCGCGCAGGAGGGGTCATCAACAGCCGCCCGAACAGCGCGCGCCAAGGTTCCTCGGCCATGAGTTCGGCAAAGCGCGCCTGCCGCCAGGCAACCGCCGCCCGGTGCAGCTCTCCCAGGATCGGGTCCGCCCGCAAGGCCGCGCGAAGGCCCGTACTGTCGACGGCGAGGATCGACCTGTCCTCCTCAGCCGTGAAATTGCGGTCGCACCAATAGGACATGTCAAAGGCCGCCCCTTCCCGGTTCGCCCGGCCCCGGTCGCATTTGACGATGTAATCCTCCATCGCACCAAGGGCATAGTGGTTGATCTGTGCCAACCGGGTATGGTCCTGACCGGGCGCGGAAAAAAGCCTCTGGCCAAGGCCGGGGTCCGACAGGCGCACGGGGCCAACCGGCCCCTTGGGCCGATGCACGCCGGGTTTGCGGAACGCCTTGGTGCGGAACAGCGTCTTGACCATCAAGGCCCGCCATGGCCAATGCAGCACGGCGGGGGCCGCGCGGGTAAAGACCTCTGTGATGGGCCGGTCGCCTTGCGCGACCACCCCGGCATTGCCGAACATCCGCCACGTCACCGGGATCGCATCCGCCCCGTCACAAGCTGCAATCAGCGCCTCAAGGCTATGGTCGCCTGTAAGGATGTTCAGATATTCGTCAATGTCGATCACCATGGCCCAGTCCGCGCGGGCATAATCCGGGTGATCGGCGGCCTTGCGCAGCGCGGCCCATTGCGGCCCCTCCTCCCACGGCCCCGGATTGGGCACATGTGTCAGCCCGCCAAGGGCTGCCAAGCGGTCCAGCATGGCATCGCTGCCGTCGCTGCAATCATTTGAAAACGCAAGGATATGGTCAAAGCCGATGGCGCGGTGATGGGCGACCCAGTCCAGAAGGAAGGCACCCTCGTTCTTGACTGTGAGGATGGCAAGCTTCATCCCCCCTCCTTCCGTCCTGCGATACTCCACCCCTTTCGCTACCATGGCCAGGCGTCAGCGGAAAGCCCGGCCCCCCTTCCTTGGTCGCAAGCCTGCCCCCTTGCGCTTGACCAAGGCCCGGTGCGCGGCCAGCATGCGTGCATTCTGGCCTGCCTGGCCGCGCCCGCCGCCTGAAAGGATGCCCCGTGACGCGACTGCCCGACACGATCGACGCGACCGAAGCCCTGCTCTCCGCCTCCGGCTATGTCGCCAGCCGCGCCTTGGCGACGGTGACCTTCCTGTCGCTGCGCCTTGGGCGGCCCCTGTTCTTGGAAGGCGAGGCCGGGGTGGGCAAGACGGAAATCGCCAAGACCCTTGCCACAGCCTTGGGGCGCAGGCTTATCCGCCTGCAATGCTATGAGGGGTTGGATGCAGCCTCTGCGGTGGCCGAATGGAATTTTGCCGCGCAGATGGTGGCGATCCGCGCTGCGGAAACCACCGGGGCAGGGGCCACGAAGGCCGATCTATTCACCGAAGACTTCCTGATCGAACGCCCCCTTCTGGCTGCGATGCGCCCCCAGCAGGGCGGCGCGCCGGTCCTTCTGATCGACGAGATCGACCGCACGGATGAACCGTTCGAGGCCTTTCTTCTTGAGGCGCTTTCGGATTTTCAGGTGACGATCCCCGAACTCGGCACGATCCGCGCGCCCGAACCTCCCATCGTGATCCTGACCTCGAACCGCACGCGTGAGGTGCATGATGCGCTCAAGCGCCGCTGCCTCTATCATTGGGTCGATTACCCAAGCTTCGCCCGCGAGATGGAGATCCTCTCCGCCCGCGCCCCCGAGGCACAGGAAAGCCTGAGCCGCGAGGTCGTGGCCTTTGTCCAGAAACTGCGCCGGGAAGATCTGTTCAAGCGCCCCGGCGTGGCCGAAACGATCGATTGGGCCAAATGCCTTCTGGCGCTGGATGTGGTGGCGCTGTCGCCCGAGGTGATTTCCGATACGTTGGGCGCAATCCTGAAATATCAGGACGATATCCAGAAAATCACAGGGTCGGAGGCAGCGCGGCTTCTGGATCAGGTCCGCAAGGAGCTGAGTGCAGCATGAGGCGCGGCCTCCTTCCGGGCCGGGGCTAAGGGGGCGACATGGCCACATATGCCCCGCTCGACATCCCCGAAGATGGCAAACTCGCTCATAACATCGCGCATTTTGCCCGCGCATTACGCAAGGCAGGCCTGCCCGTAGGCCCCGCTCGCGTGGTCGATGCGGTGCGGGCGGTGGCCGCGGCGGGCTTTACCCAGCGGGGAGATTTCCACGCGACCTTGCAGGCCTGTTTTGTCAGCCGACCCGAGGAGAGGGTGATCTTTGAACAGGTCTTTCGCCTGTTCTGGCGTGATCCCAACTATCTTGACCATATGATGAGCCTTCTGTTGCCGCAGGTGCGCGGGGTGCAGGAGGAACGCTTGGCCGAAGCCGCCGAAAAGCGCGCGGCAGAGGCGCTGCTCGACGGGGCCGCCCCCGATCTGCCCCCGCCGCCCGAGGCCGAGAAGGACGACGAAGGGGCCGAGATCACGATCGACGCCACCGCCACGATGAGCCATGAGGAAAGGCTAAGGCGGCTTGATTTCGAACTGATGTCCGTGACCGAAATGGCCGAGGCCAAGCGGATGCTCGCCCGCCTGTCGCTGCCGGTGAAACCCCTGAAAACCCGCCGTAGCCAACCCGCGCAGATGGGCCGGGGCGTGGATCTGCGCCGCACCCTGCGCGCGGCCCTGCGCACGGGGGGGGAGGTGGAGCGCCTTGCCTTGCGCGCGCCGCGCGAACGCTGGCCCAATCTTGTGGTGCTGTGCGATATCTCCGGCTCGATGAGCCAATATTCGCGCATGGTACTTCACTTCGTCCATGCGGTGGCCAACCGGCGCGGGCAGGGCTGGGCGCGGGTGCATGCCTTTACCTTTGGCACGAGGCTCACGAACATCACCCGGCATCTGCGCGCGCGTGATGTGGATGCCGCGCTCAAGGCCGCGGGGGCGGAAGCGCAGGATTGGTCGGGCGGCACGCGGATCGGGGCCTGTCTGCATGATTTCAACCGCGACTGGTCGCGCCGGGTGCTGGGGCAGGGGGCGGTGGTGCTTTTGATCACCGACGGGCTGGACCGCGACGATGCGGGGCTTCTCGCGCAGGAGGCGGAGCGCCTGCACCTGTCTTGCCGCCGCCTGATCTGGCTGAACCCGCTGTTGCGTTGGGGTGGCTTTGCGCCCAAGGCGCGTGGGGTGCGGGCGCTCTTGCCGCATTGCGATGCCTTTCGCGCGGGCCATTCGGTCGCGACACTGGAGGCTTTGGGCCGCGCGATTTCGGACCCCGGTGATGGGGGTGAAAAGGCGCGTTTGATGCGGATGATGGCACAGGCTTGATGCTGCCCTTTGAGCGAGTGGCGGACGGGGAGGGCTGTCTGCCCTCCCCGAACCCCTCCCGAGAGTATTTGGGCCAAGATGAAGGGGCAGGGAGGGCTTCACGTCATCGTCAGGGCAATGGTCTTGCTTGGCATCGCCTTGCAGCGATCTGCTATCGCATATCAAACCCGGCCTTTGCTATGCGCAGGGTCAAGATGCGCCGCACGGTCACGGCGACCCGGAAAGGATTTCTGATGAAAAAGCTGCTATCGACGACCACTGCCCTCTCTACTGCCCTGTCGCTTGCGCTGGCCCCCGCCGCGCCGGTGCCTGTCTGGGCGCAAGAGGGCCCCGTTTTGACGGAGGATGGCCGCATCCTTGCCGCCGATGGCACGGTTCTGTGCGAGCCTTCGGCGGAGGCTGCCTGTGACCCCGCCGCCTTTGGGGTTGGGGGCGCGTCTGTGGTGGAGCCTGAACTGGTGGTTGAGCCGGAGCCTGTTGTCGAACCGGAACCCATCGTCGAGCCTGAACCCATTGTGGAACCAGAGCCCATCATCGAACCCGAACCGGTGCCGGAGGTGCTGCCGGAGCCGGTTATGGAACCTCAACCCGAGGTGCTGCTGGAACCGGTGGAGTCGGAGCCTGTGATCGAACCGGAGCCCGCGCCGGAGGCTCAGGCAGAACCCGAACCAGAGGTGCAGCCAGAGGCTGCGCCATCCCTGCCGGAAGCTGTAGATGAAGACCTTGGCGCGGCGCTGGAGGCGTTGCAGGAAGGCGCCTCTGACGTGACGCCTGAAACAGGAGCCGAGGCTGCGCCCGCGCTTGTTGGGGAACCGGCAGCAGAACCGGTGGCGGAACCCCCGCCGGCACCTGTGTCAGAGCCGGCTTCGGAGGTCGCGCCAGAGCCAGTGGTCGAAGAACTGGCCGAACCAGCCCCCGAGCCAGCTCTGGAACCAGCCCCTGAGCCGACCCCAGAGCTTGCCCCGGAGCCCGCCCCAGGACCAGAAGCCGCCGGAGAGCCTGCGGTCGAGGCGGCAGCGCCCCCGCCTGCGGAGGAAGCGCCGCCCGTTGAAGAAGCCCCGCCGGTCGTTTTGAGCGAGGAGGCGGAGGAAGCCTTCCAGCGCGCGGCGGAGGCGGAAGCGGCAGCCCTTGAGGCGGAGGCGGCGGAAGCGGCGGCCACCGAGGCGCTGTCCTTCGTGCCGGTTGAGGTGCCCGAAGTCCCCGAGGAGGCGGTTCAGGCCATTACCGAACTTCTGACCGCTCCGGTGGAGGAGGCGGCCAGCGGGGCTGATCTTGCCACGGCAGCCGCCGCTGCGGCGGCGGTTCTGGGCGCTGCGCAGGGCGGTGAGGCCACGGCCACGCCTGCCCCCGGCACCCCGGCCCCGGCAGCGGTGGTCGAACAAGAGATCACCCCCGCCGACACCCGCCAATCCTTCCAAGATTTCGCACCTGCGCCGCAGGTGTTGGAGGATGGGCGGCGCTCGGGCCTGTCGGATCTGGAACGCGCGGGGCTTTTGGCCCTTGGCGCGCTGGCCATCGGCACGATGATCGGCGGCGGGCGGCAGGTGGTGAACAACACCGGCGACCGCGTGGTGCTGCAAGAACCCGATGGGCGCTATACCGTTTACCGCGATGACGACACGCTCTTGCGCCGGCCTGGATCGAATGTGCGGACGGAAACCTATAGTGACGGATCCTCGCGAACCTTCGTTCTGCGCCCGGATGGGACCGAGGTGGTGACGATCCGCGATGCCACGGGGCGCGTGCTGCGCCGGGCCGCCTATGATGCGCAGGGGCGCGAGGTCGTGCTGATCGACGATCTGATCCCTGAACAGCGGATCGACGTGTCGCGTCTGCCTGCGCCACGCCCCGACCGGCTGACGATTTCGGCCCGCGATGGCAACCCCGCCTTGCGCGCCGAACTCGCCCGGATTGAGGCGGAACGGATCGGCCGCGGCTTCAGCCTGCGCCAAATCCGCGAGGTCAAGGAAGTGCGCCAACTGGCTGCCGTGATTGATGTGGACAATATCACCTTTGACAGCGGTTCCGCCGTCATCCGCACCAGCGAGGCGCGCAAACTGGCCGATCTGGGCCGGATCATGGAGGATTTGCTGGAACTAAACCCCCATGAGGTCTTTCTGATCGAAGGCCATACCGATGCGGTTGGCTCGGCCGCCTCGAACCTTACCCTGTCGGATCGGCGGGCGGAATCGGTGGCGCTGGCCCTGACGGAATATTTCGGCATCCGGCCCGAAAATATGGTGGTGCAGGGCTATGGGGAATATGACCTGCGCATCAACACCCAAGCGGATGAGCGGCTGAACCGGCGGGTGGCGGTGCGGGTGATCACGCCCTTGCTGCAAACGGCGGCCCGGTGATCTGATCCCGGTTTTGGCGTTCAAGACTTGACCCAAGTCAAGGACGCCATGGGCAGACTTGGGGAGAAGGGGGCATCGGGTCCGGCGCTCCCAACCTTTCCGCCGCCGATCATTGGACCTGCGTTCTTCCCTGTGACGCAGGTTGCCACGCCGCGGGCCTCCCTCCCGCGGCGTTTGGCATTTCCACGACCTTTTGCCAGTGGCCAAGCCTGCGCCTGCGTTCCATATTCGGGGCCGGAGGGGGAAGGACATGCAAGCAGGCGAACACGACCGGATTCCCGAAATCGCGCTGGACTGGCACCGCAAGGGGCAGGGCGCGGCCTTGGCCACGGTGGTCGAGACATGGGGCAGCGCGCCCCGGCAGGCGGGCAGCCAACTGGCCATTTCGGGCGAGGGGCAGATCATGGGTTCTGTCTCCGGCGGCTGCGTCGAAGGCGCGGTGGTGACCGAGGCGCTGGAGGCGATGGCGGATGGCCGCCCCCGGATGCTGACCTTTGGCGTCAGTGACGAGTCGGCCTTTGCCGTGGGGCTGGCCTGTGGCGGCACGATCCGCATTCTGGTAGAGCCCGTGGGCGCAGGCGGGGACCGCCTGCCCGAGGCGATGCTGGCCGAATTGGTGGCTGCCCGCGCGGCCCGGCAAGCGCGGGTCTATGAGATTCGGCCCGATGGATGGGCGCGGCGGCTGATCGCCCGGGGGCAGGATGCGGCGGCGGATGCCCGGTTGCAGAGCGACAAGTCGGGGATGGAGGAGGACGGGCGCTTTCTGGCGGTGCACAACCCGCCCCTGCGGCTGATCCTGGTGGGGGCGGTGCATATTGCGCAGCCGCTTTTGACCATAGCACGCGCCTGCGGCTATGACCCCGCGGTGATCGACCCGCGCGCAGCCTTTGGCAGTGCCGTGCGCTTTCCGGGCGAGGTGATCGTGGAGGATTGGCCGGACGAGGCGATGGCGGCCCTTGCCCCCGATGCGCGCACGGCGGTGGTGACGCTGACCCATGATGCCAAGCTTGATGATCCCGCGATCCAAGCGGCCTTGGCCTCGGAATGCTTTTACCTCGGCTGCCTCGGCTCCACCCGCACCCATGCCAAACGGCTGGATCGTCTGCGCGCGGCAGGAGTGGCGGAGGCGGCGCTTGCCCGCATCCATGCGCCGGTTGGCTTGGACATCGGGGCCAAGACACCTGCGGAAATTGCCGTGGCGATCATGGCGCAGATCACCCAAAGGCTGAGGAAAGGCGCATGATCTTTGCCGAAATGCCTTTGGATCAGGCCGAAGGCGCGATCCTTGCCCATTCTGTACTGGAAGGCGGCGGGCGCTTCCGCAAGGGGCTGGTGCTGGAGCCATCGCATCTCGCGGCCTTGCGCGATGCGGGGCTGACCCATGTCACCGCCGCGCGGCTGGAGCCGGGAGATGTAGGCGAGGATGCGGCGGCAGACCGGCTTGCCCGCGCGCTGGTGCCAGGGCCAGAGGCGGCTGGGCTGGTTCTGTCCACGGCCTTTACGGGCCGGGTGAACCTGAACGCGACCGGGCCGGGGCTGGCAGAGGTGGATGTGGCGGCGGTCCATGCGCTCAATCGCGTGGATCCGGCGATCACCTTGGCCACCTTGCCGCCGCTGACGCGGGTGGAACGCGGGCTTTTGGTCGGCACGGTCAAGATCATCACCTATGGCGTGCCGGAGCCGGCCTTGGCGCGGGCCTGCGATCTGGCCCGCGCGGCGCTACGCATCCGGCCCGTGGTCTTGCGCGAGGCGAGCCTGATCGTGACTGAAGTGCCGGGCCTGCCTGACAAGCTTGCCGAAAAGGCCCGCGCGGCGGTGGAAGGGCGGCTGCGTGCCTTGGGCATGGGGCTCGCCGCTTACCGCAAGGTCGCGCATCGCGAGGCCGATCTGGCCGCAGCCTTGGCCGAAGCGCCGGGTGATATGATCCTGATCCTGACCGGGTCGGCCACATCGGATACGATGGACACCGCCCCGCAGGCCTTGCGTCATGCAGGCGGGCAGGTGGCGCGGTTCGGGATGCCGGTTGATCCGGGGAACCTGCTCTTTCACGGCACCTTGGGCCAGCGGCCCGTGGTGGGCCTGCCCGGTTGCGCGCGTTCGCCTGCGCTCAATGGCGCGGATTGGGTGCTGGAGCGGCTGGCCTGCGGGCTGACGCTGTCGGACGATGACATCGCCGCCATGGGTGTGGGGGGGCTGCTCAAGGAAATCCCGCTGCGCCCGCAACCGAGGGAGGGGAAATGATCCGATGGATGGTTCTTTGCTTGGGGCTGACCCTCTCGCCGCTACGGGCCGAGGTGCTGCCCGGTGCCGATGCGCCCGATTTGCGGCAGGCGGTAGAGGCATGGCGCGCGGGAGAGGAAGCGGTGGCGCTGCCCGCGCTCGCGCTGTTGGCGGGGCAGGGCAATGATGCCGCGCGGCTGATGCTGTCGCAGATCGACACGGGGCCTGCCTATGGCGGGGCGTGGCTGGCCGCGCAGGACCGTGCGGCGCGGATTGCGCTGATGCGGCAACCGGGCGGGATTTCGGGTCAAAGCTGGCTGGATGCGGCGGGGGGCGATCTGGCGGCCACTTGGCGCAGGCTTCTGTCGGCGGATGCAGGGCCAGAGGTTGTGCTGGATTTCGCGCGGATGGGCGAAGCGCGGGCTGCAACCTTTGCCGCGCGCACCCTTGCGCGGCGTCAGACGCCGGGCCTTGGCACCGCGCTTACTGCCGCGCCGGACCTTCCGGCCTATCTGGCGCGGTTTGCGGGGGGAACGTGGCGGCCGGAAGCGGATGATCCGGGCTTTTTGCCCCTAACGGCGACTTGTACCGCGATTTGCGGCGCAGAGGCGCCTGCCTGCACCTCTGCGATGGCCGAAGCCCTGCGGGGCGACCTGCATATGGCAGGCCCGCCCGTGGCGGCGCTGATCCCGGTTCAGGACTGGGCGCAAAGCCCGGTGGGGCAGGCGGCGGCCTTGCGGCTGGTGGCGCTGTCGGGCTGGCGTGGCGAGGGGCCGGCCTGCCTTGCCACGGCATTGGCGCCGCTGCGCTAAGGCGGCTTAGCCGTCGTCGCGCTGGCCGGCTACGATCTGCTGCATCCCGGCCAGTGGAACATAGCCACGCACCATCGTCTCGTCGATCACGAAGGCCGGGGTGCCGTTGATTTCCATCATCTGGGCCAGCTGATAATTCGTCTCGATCACCGCCTGCACCTCGGGCGACTGCATCTGCAGCGCAATCGCCGCCGGATCATGGCCAAGGTCCGAGGCGAGCCGTGCCAGCGTGTCCGCCGTGATATCGGCGCGGAAGGTCATCAGTGCGTCATGCGCGGCTTTATAGGCGGCATCGCCATGCAACTGGCGCACGGCGATGGCGAATTGAGCGGCCTGCATGGACTGTTCGCCAAGGATTGGGAATTCCTTTAGCACAAAGCGGATGTTGCCATCGGATTTTACCAATTCCTCGACCTCGGTATAGGCCTTGCGGCAATAGCCGCAGCGATAATCGATGAATTCGACCAGCGTTATGTCGCCTTCCAGATTGCCGCCTGCCCAGTCATTGGGGTTGGTGTAGATCAGCGCGGCGTTGTCACGAAGCATGGTAAGGTCACGCTCGGCGGCGCTCCGTTCCTCGCGCTGTTGCAAAACATCCATAGCCTCGAGGATCACTTCCGGGTTTTCGATGAGATAGGCCCGGACCTCGGCGCGAAACGCCTCGCGCTCTGCCTCGGTCATCTCAGCCGCGGCGGGAAGGGCGGTCAGCCCGGCCAGAAGGAGGGCGGGGGCGAGGTGGGAAAGGCGCGGCATGGAAACTCCATCAACACGGGTGAAGGTCTGGCTTGACCTTGCGCCCCGGTCCGGGACACATCGGCGCGAACCATAGGGGAACGGGCATGGAAAGTTCAAGGCGGGGCGAGGTCGATCCCTTCATCGTGATGGATGTGATGGAGGAAGCGCGCAGGCTGGAAGCCTCGGGTCGCAGCATCATCCATATGGAAGTGGGCCAACCCGGCACAGCCGCGCCCAAGGGGGCGCTAAAGGCACTGGCCCGCGCGATGGAGACGGGGCCTTTGGGCTATACCGTGGCGCTGGGCCTGCCAGAGTTGCGCGCAGGCATCGCGGCGCTCTACCGGCGCTGGTATGGGGTTGAACTGAACCCGGATCGGGTGGTGGTGACGGCTGGCTCTTCCTCGGCCTTCCTTTTGTCCTTTACCGCGCTGTTTGATGCGGGCGACCGCGTGGGGCTGGGGGAGCCGGGTTATCCAAGCTATCGCCAGATCCTGCGCGCCTTGTCGCTGGTACCCGTGGGCCTGCCCGCCGCGCCCGAAAACCGCCTGCAACCCGTGCCGGACGATCTGGCAGGGGTGGACCTGCAAGGGTTGATCGTCGCCTCCCCCGGCAATCCATCCGGCACGATGCTGACGCGCGCCGCCTTGGCCGCGCTGATGGACCATGCTGCCGGGCGGGGCATCCGCTTCATCTCGGACGAGATTTACCATGGTCTGCACTATGGCGACCGTGCCACTTCGGCGCTGGAGATCGGGGATGAGGTGCATGTCATCAACTCCTTCTCCAAGTATTTCAGCATGACCGGCTGGCGGATCGGCTGGATGGTCGTGCCCGAGGATCACATCCGCAAGGTCGAACGTCTGGCGCAAAACATGTTCATCTGTCCGCCCCATGCGAGTCAGATCGCGGCGCTGCATGCCTTGGACTGTATCGACGAGCTGGAGGCCAACCGCGCGGTCTATGCCGAAAACCGCCGCCTGATGCTGGAAGGCTTGCCAAAAGCGGGCTTCACCAAGATCGCGCCGCCGGATGGGGCGTTTTACATCTATGCCGATGTATCGGACCTGACGGATGACAGTCTGGCCTTCGCGCGCGAGATCTTGAATGAGGCAGGCGTGGCCGTGACGCCCGGGGTGGATTTCGACCCGGTTCGGGGGCGGCGGATGCTGCGCTTTTCTTATGCGCGGGCGACTGCGGATATTGCTGAGGGGCTCGCGCGGCTTGCGTCCTTCATGGCGGCGCGGGGGTGAGGGGCGAGGCTTGCGCGCTCTGGGTTCTCACGATCCCGCGTCGCGCTGTCTGCCCGACCCTGATCTCTCCTTGATCTACCCCGGGGAGGGCTGTCTGCCCTCCCCGGACCCCTCCCGAGGATATTTGAGAACAGATGAAGGGGGAAGAAAGCACGGCAGGAAGGCCGATGCCTTTGGTTGACGACAGGGGCGGGACGCGGGAAGGTGATGTGCCGGGGGTGATGATGCAGGTCTTTGTGCGTTTACTGTGGGTGATGGTGATGCTTTGGCTGCCCCTTGGCGTGGCGGCGCAGGAGCTGACGGGGCTGGCCCGTTTGGACGTGGCCAGTTCTGCGATCCGGCAGGAGGGTGAGGCGACACAGGTCACGCTGGCCCTGTCGCAGCCGGTGCCATGGCGGGTGCGGGTGATGGATAGCCCGCCCCGGCTGATCCTCGATATGCGAGAGGCAGATTGGACGGGACTGGAGCATGTGGTGCAGGAGAGCGACAAGATACGCTCCCTGCGCGCGGGTGTGATCAGACCGGGCTGGTCGCGGCTTGTCATGGAATTGGCGGGCCCGGTGCGGATTGAGGCGGCAGGGATGGTGACTGAGGGGGAGGTGCAGGTAACGTTGCGCCTCGTGCCTGATACGCCGGAAGCCTTTGCTGCCGCTGCGGCGCAGCCCGAGCCACAAGATTGGGCCCTGCCCGATGCGGCAGAGCCCGCCGCGCCGCAAGGCCGAGGCGAGGGGCCGGTCATTGTGGTGCTTGACCCCGGTCATGGTGGAATTGATCCAGGGGCAGAACGGGATGGCCATACCGAAGCGGACATCGTGTTGACCTTTGCGCGGGAATTGAAGGATATCCTCTTGCGCGACGGAGGCTTTTCCGTGGTGATGACACGGGATGCGGATGTCTTCGTGCCGATCGAGACGCGAATCTCCATTGCCCGGGCGGCGGGCGCGCATGTCTTTTTGTCGCTGCACGCCGATGCCTTGCCCGAGGGTGAGGCCGTGGGGGCTACGATCTATTCCCTGGCCGAAGAGGCGAGTGATGCGGCGGCGCAGGCCTTGGCCGAACGCCATGACCGCGATGATTTGCTCTCTGGCGTAGATCTGTCCGCACAGGACGATCTGGTGGCCTCAATCCTGATGGATATGGCGCGGACGGAGACGCGGCCGCGGATCGAGCGGCTGGCCATGAGTTTGGAGCAAGCGATCAAGGCGCGCGATATCCGGATGCATCGCGTTCCGCGCCAGTCGGGCGGGTTTTCGGTGCTGAAATCGCCCGATATCCCCTCACTTCTGCTGGAACTTGGCTTCATGTCCTCTGCCAGCGATCTGGCGCGGTTGACCGATCCGGAATGGCGCGGGCGGATGGCTTTGGCGCTGCGGGACGGTCTGGTGGCCTGGGTCGCTGAGGATCAGGCGCTGTCGGGTTTGCGCGGGCGGTAACCGCATCCTGTGACGCGGAGTTGATCGCCGAGAATGGGCGGGAAGGGGCCTGTCCAGGCGGCTTCGTTTTGACCCGTGGGGCGAGGATGTGTATACCCCTTTTTGTCTTAGTCGGGGATGGGCGCGCGTGATCAGGTTTATCGGATCATTCTTTGGTGGGTTGTTCACCATGATCACGATGGGGGTGCTGTTTGTGGCACTCTCCATCGGGGCCGTGTTCTACATGTATGCCCAGGACCTGCCGAGCCATGAACGGCTTGCACAATACACGCCCCCGACGATCAGCCGCATCTACTCCGCCGAAGGGCGGATCATGGATGAATTCGCGAAGGAACGGCGGCTGTTTGTGCCGATCGAGGATATTCCCGATCTGGTGAAACATGCTTTCATCAGCGCTGAGGACAAGAATTTCTACAGCCACGCTGGCTATGACGTGACCGGCATGGCGGCGGCCTTGCGTGACGCAATTGTCAGCCGGGGGGAGAATCTGCGCGGTGCCTCTACGATCACGCAGCAGGTGATGAAGAACTTTCTTCTGTCCGGCGACCGGACGGGAGAGCGGAAGATCAAGGAACTGATCCTTGCCAGCCGGATCGAGGAGACGCTGAGCAAGGACAAGATCCTTGAACTTTATCTGAACGAAATCTTCCTTGGCCAGAATTCTTACGGCGTCGCCGCGGCGGCGCAGACCTATTTCAACAAGTCGCTGGTGGAGCTTGAGCCGCATGAGGCGGCGATGCTGGCCGCGATGCCGCAGGCACCAAGCCAGTACCATCCCGTCCGCGCGAAAGAACGCGTGACTGAGCGGCGCAATTATGTGCTGCGTGAGATGTGGGACAACGGCTATATCGACGAGGCCACCTATCTGGCCGAGCGGGAAAAGCCGTTGCGCAGTGTGCAGAACGGCGATTTCCCCGCCTTCCGTGAGGCACTGCCGCCGCGCGATTATTTCACAGATGAAATCCGCCGCCAGCTTTCTGGTACGTTTGGTGAAGAGGAATTCTTTGCGGGCGGATTGTCGATCCGCGCGACCGTGGACCCGGAATTGCAGGCCGCCGCCGCCGCGGCGCTGCGTCGGGGCTTGGAGCGCTATGATCGTGGTATCGGCGTCTGGCGCGGCACTCGGCTGACCGTGCCGGCAGAAGCCTTGACCTCTGAAGAGGCTTGGCGTGCTGCTTTGGCCGAGGTGGAGATCGCCCGCGATATCGAAGGCTGGTATCCGGCCGTCGTTCTTGAAGTCGGAGAGCGTTCGGCCCGAATTGGGATTGAAGGTGTCGAAGAAGATGACGACGGGCATTTCATCCCGGCTGAAGATGTAACTTGGGCCCGAAAGCGCCGCGAGGATGGAAGCCTTGCCCCGCGTGCAAATGCTGCGGGTGATCTTGTCGCGGTGGGCGATGTGGTCCATGTGCGGGCCGTGACCGACGACGAGACCGGCGCATTCCAGCGGTGGTCCTTGCGCCAAGTGCCAGAGGTGCAGGGCGCCTTTATGGCGATGGATGTGAATACCGGACGCGTTCTGGCGATGCAGGGCGGGTTTTCCTATCAATTCTCGGTTTTTAACCGCGCGACGCAGGCAACGCGTCAGCCGGGGTCGAGCTTCAAGCCCTTTGTTTATGCGGCGGCGCTCGACTCGGGCTTCACTCCTGCGACGATCGTGATCGACGCGCCCATCGAGGTGAACACCCCTCAGGGGCTTTGGCGGCCAAAGAATGCCTCCAACCGTTTTTATGGACCGACGACCATCCGGACCGGGATCGAACAGTCCCGAAATCTGATGACCGTACGGATTGCCGAGGAGATCGGCATGGATGTGGTGGCGGGTTATGCGGAACGCTTTGGCGTCTATGATCGGATGCAGCCATTCCTTGCCAATTCGCTGGGCAGTCAGGAAACCACTCTTTTCAAAATGGTGGCGGCCTATGCCATGTTCGCCAATGGTGGCGAGCGGGTTGAGCCGACGTTGGTGGACAGGGTGCAGGACCGCTTTGGACGGACGCTGTACCGCCATGATCAGCGTGAATGTGTGGATTGCCAATTGGCCAGCCTTGGCAGCGGTATGCCTGTCCAGATTGAGTCAAAGCGCGAACGGGTGATGGACCCGATCACCGCCTATCAATTGACCAGCATGATGGAAGGCGTGGTGCAACGTGGCACGGCGCGGGGCATCAATCTGCCGGTACCGGTGGCAGGCAAGACCGGCACCACGAATGAGGCGCGCGATGTCTGGTTCGTGGGCTATACGTCGAATATCGCCGCAGGGTGCTACATCGGCTATGACCAGCCGCGCCCCTTGGGCGGCGGAGCTTCGGGCGGCGGGCTGTGCGGGCCGGTGTTCGAACAGTTCATGGCCAAGGCGATCAGTAAATATGGTGGCGCAAGCTTCAAAGTGCCGCCGGGCGGCTATTTCGCAAAGATTGATCGCTTTAGTGGTCAGCGCTTGTCCGAGGATGCGCGGGGAGAGAATGTGGTGGCAGAATATTTCCGCGAGGGCGAAGAGGCGGTCTTTGGCCTTGTGGTCGACGGTGGTTTTGCCATGGGGTCTAACTTGCCACTCTTTGAACCCGGCGAGAGTGACCGTGGTACAGCAGTGACCACAGCCACAGGCGAGCAGCGCGTGATCCCAAACAAAGCAGATTTCGGGACCTTGAGTTCCGGCGGGCTTTACTGACGCGCCAAGGATCCGGCAGCAGGCAGGGGAGTGGCCTCCCTTGCCGCTGGCCTGTGTTTTCGCTAATCACCGCGCCGCAAGGCCAGAGGAAGAGATCATGCGCGCCGAGACGCAGAACAACATCGCCCAGATCGAGAAATCGCTGAAACTGCTTGCCCAGCGGATGGATTGGGAAACGGCGCCCCATCGGCTTGAGGAATTCGATGCGCTGATCGAAGCGCCGGACCTGTGGAACGATCCGGCCAAGGCCCAGAAACTGATGCGCGAGCGGCAGGCGCTTTTGGATGCGGTCTCGACCTATCGGATGATCTCCTCTGGCCTGAAGGACAATGTCGAGCTGATCGAACTGGGCGAGGCGGAAGGCGATGCCGAAATCGTGGCCGAGGCGGAAGCCGCGCTGAAAGCCTTGGTGCCGGTAGCCGCAGCCAAAGAGCTTGAGGCGCTTTTGGATGGGGAGGCCGATGGCAACGACACTTTCCTTGAAATCAACGCAGGCGCAGGCGGCACGGAAAGCTGTGACTGGGCCAGCATGCTCGCTCGGATGTATGTGCGTTGGGCGGAAAAGAAGGGCTATAAGGTCGAACTGCAATCGGAAAGCGCGGGCGAAGAGGCAGGGATCAAATCCGCCGCTTACAAGATTTCCGGTCATAACGCCTATGGCTGGCTGAAATCGGAATCGGGTGTGCATCGGCTCGTGCGGATTTCGCCCTATGACTCGGCGGCGCGGCGGCACACATCTTTTTGCTCGGTCTGGGTCTATCCAGTGGTGGATGACAATATCGAGATCGTGATTCCCGATAGTGAAATCCGGATCGATACCTATCGCTCCTCGGGCGCGGGTGGGCAGCATGTGAACACCACCGACTCCGCGGTGCGTATCACCCATATCCCGACCGGGATCGTTGTGACCTCGTCGATGAAATCGCAGCATCAGAACCGCGAAATCGCGATGAATGCGCTGAAATCGCGGCTTTATGAACTGGAACTGCGCAAGCGGACAGAGGCGATCAACGCGGCCCACGAAGCCAAGGGTGATGCGGGTTGGGGCAACCAGATCCGGTCCTATGTGCTGCAGCCCTATCAGATGGTGAAGGATCTGCGGACAGGCGTGGAGACGAGCGATACGCAGGGTGTGCTGGACGGAGATCTGGACCAGTTCATGGCGGCGACCCTTGCCCTTGACGTGGCGGGCAAGACCCGCGCCGAGGCGCAGGGCGGCTAGGCGCGTCAGAGGAGGGGGGCGCTGCCCCCCATACCTGCCTTCGGCAGGTTCCCCCCCGGAGTATTTGAGCCAAGATGAAGGCGCTTGCCCCTTTGGATAAGGGGCTTGGCGTATGGCCTTTATTGCCGCTAGGCTCATGTCGTGGGGGGCGGCTTTTGGGGAGGAAGGCATGGTCAAGGATATGGCGCAGTCGCGCCCGATGCCAGAGATTATGGAACTCGATCTGTCAGACCTTCGGATGGCACTGACAGCGGGCTGGCGTGATCTTTTGCGAGCCCCTTTGTTCGGGGTCTTTTTTGCATCGGTCTATGTGCTGGGCGGATGGATGATCCTTTGGGCCATGACGGCCAAGGGCCAAATCTGGTGGACGATCATCGCAGGAGCGGGCTTCCCCATTCTTGGGCCTTTCATTGCGTGCGGATTTTACGAAGTTTCGCGTCGGCTCGAAATGGGGGAGCGGCTGGATTGGCCTGGCGTGCTTGGGGTCATCTTTCGGCAGAAGGATCGGCAAATCCCCACCATGGCGGCGATCATCGTCGTGTTCTTTCTGTTTTGGAACTTCCTGGCCCATATGGTCTTCGCGCTCTTCCTTGGGCAGGCGACGCTGACCAACATCACCTCTAGCCCCGAGGTCTTTTTGACGCGCGAAGGGCTGATGATGCTTGCCTTTGGAACTGTGGTGGGCGCGGCCTTTGCCGGTGTGCTCTTCGCCATGACGGTTGTCAGCCTGCCCCTGCTCTTGGACCGAGATGTGGATTTCATCACGGCAATCATCGCAAGCTGGACCCTTGTCGTCGCCAATCCGATCGTGATGTTGGTATGGGGCGGGCTGATTGCCGCGGCCTTGTTTGTGGCGATGCTTCCGGGCTTTTTGGGGCTCTTTCTTGTGCTGCCCCTATTTGGTCATGCAAGTTGGCATTTGTATCGGCGCGCACTGGAATGACAAAGGCGCGCCGTTGGGCGCGCCTGTCACTTTGTCCAACTCGTGGCATGACTGTGGGCCAGCCGAAGTGGCACCTTAAGGCGTGTCCGTGGCAGGCTTGCTTGGCGCAGGCGCAGCCAGTGCGGGCTGTGGTGCAGGCGGTGCGATGCGCCCCTGTGCCAGCGGATCGTCCTGACGCTGCACCGAACCTTCGAAATGGGCACCCGATTCGATGGCGATGGTCTTGTGGATGATGTCGCCTTCGACTCGGGCCGTGGCGGTCAGCCGAACCTTCAGGCCGCGCACGCGCCCGATCACCCGGCCATTGACCACAATGTCATCGGCCACAATCTCGCCCCGGATCGTGGCGCTTTCGCCGACGGTCAGCAAATGGGCGCGGATATCCCCTTCGACAGTGCCTTCAACTTGAATATCACCCGTTGTGCGCAGATTACCAACTATGGTGAGGTCGGAGGACAGGACGGAGGCACCTGCCTTGCCCTTTGCCACAGGCGGGGTGAAGTCCATACCAGATTTCACAGGAGCCTCGGGCGTTTTGGGTTTTTCATCAGTCTTTGGCCCCGGTTCGTTGATGCGGCTCTTAGAAAACATTGTTCGCTGCCTTTATGAACGTCATCGGATTGACGGCTCTGCCGCCGATGCGGATTTCATAGTGAAGGTGTGTGCCGGTCGACCGGCCTGAATTGCCCATATCACCGATCCTGTCGCCGCGCGATACCCGATCGCCCACGTTCACCCGGATCGCGGACAAGTGAGCATAGCGCGTTTCGATCCCGAATTCATGCTTGATTGTGATAAGGCGGCCATAACCGGAATGCCAGCCTGCTTGGGTCACGACGCCATCAGCCGTGGCATGGATCGGAAGGCCATAAGCGCCCGCGTAATCGATCCCTTCATGCATGCGGCGACCAGCACCCTTTGGATCGCGCCGAGGACCGAAGCCCGAGGTAAAGCGCACATTGCCGCGCACGGGCATGGCGAACGGTGTCTTGAAGGCGGCCAGCCGGTAGAGGTTCATCTGGTCCAGACCTTGCAGAATCGCATTCGCACGCAGCTCATCCGCATGGCTGACGCTGCCGGAGGTGGACAGGCTGATCGGGCTAAGCGGTCCGCCCTGGCCTGAATAACCGCGGCGCACCTGATTGATCAGATCGTCCGGCGAAAGACCCGCATCACGAAACATCTTGTCCAGCGGTTCGACCGAGACAGTCAATGCCTCTTCCAAGCGCGTAAAGATTTCATTGTTGCGCGACTGGAGCGCGCGCTTTTCGGCCATGAGCGCTTCGGCGCGTTCATTCGCCTGACCGGCGGCCCCTTCCATCACATCACGTTCCTGCGCCGTTTCAGCGAGGGCATCCGCGAGGATATCAACCGTCGCCGCCGCATCGCGCGACCGTCCAAGCATCGGTGTGGAAAGACCAGATGCCGCCTCGACGACGGCAGAATCGGAGGCCAAGGCGCGCGCCTCGTCACGTTCCTTGATCGTGCGGCGCAGCGTGCTTTGAATCACATCAATCCCGGTTTCCAACTCGCGCCGGCGATCTTCAGAGGCGAGCAGACGGCTCTGCATTTCTGCAACCTGCTCCAACGCGAGGTTGAAGCGTTCCTGCGCGCGGGCGGCCTCTTCGGCACGGGCATCGCGATCTTCGGAGAGCGCGTTGAGCCTTTGTTCGTAAAGCGCCTGTTGGCGCAAGGTCTGTTCACGGCCAGAGCCTGCACTGATTGAGTCCATCAGCACAATCGCCGTGGCCAAGATCGTCCAAGCGAGAACGACACTACCACCGACGACGGCCAAGGCCTGCGTTGCAGGGCGCAGCCGAATGAAGCGGGTTTCGCTGTCAGATTTCAAAAACAGCCGCTGTTCGGGAAAATACCGCTCCAGCGAAGTGTTGATGCGAAAAGCCAATCGTGTCAGCACGCTGTCATGTTCCGTTCCTGGACCCTGCAACGATCCCCCCGGTTGGGCGACTGGCAGGGAATATGTCGGACGCCAGAGCCTTCGGCGCTGACCCGCCTTGGTTAGCCAAGCGATCACAGCGCCGCAACAAATTTGACCCAAGCTGGGGGCTTTCCCGCGATCAGGCCCGGTTTTTCGGCGAAGTTCCGCCGATTGTGCGGCTTGGCCCAATCTGCTCGCCGCTGACGGGCAGGGTGCTTCAGGCCGTCTGCTCGGGCTGCGTTTCGGCCAAGGGCCAATAGAAATCGGGCGGAAGCCCAGCATCGGCCCGTTTTTCTTCGTTAAAGGGCGGCTTCAACGCGCCGTGGAAATACCGCCGCACGAGGTTGTGGAACACCTCTTTCGGGTCCGACCCATCGCGCCCGCAGAGCCAGTTGAACCATTTGGAGCCATAGGCGACATGGCCCACTTCCTCGGCATAAATGGTTTCCAGCGCCGCCACGGCAGCCATATCGCCCGCTTTGCGGAAGATGTCGATCATGCCGGGCGTCACATCGAGGCCCCGCGCTTCCAGCACCATCGGCACCACGGCCAACCGCCCGTGCAGATCATCCGCCGTGTCAGAGGCAGCACGCCACATGCCCGCATGGGCGGGCAGGGCGCCGTAATGGCTGCCGGTCGCCTCCAGACAATCGCTCACCAGATTGAAATGGCGCGATTCTTCCTCGGCCGCCTTGACCCAGTCATCATAAAAACCAAGCGGCATGGGGTGATGGGCAAAGCGCGCGATGATATCCCAATGCAGGTCCACGGCATTGAGTTCGATATGGGCCACCGCATGAAGCAGCGCCTGCCGCCCGGCGAGCGTACCGGGTCGGCGGCGCGGCACATCGCGCGGGGCCAGAAGTTCGGGCCGGGCAGGGCGGGCCGGCGCATCGGGCGGATGCGCCGTGCCGATGGGCAGGGGCGTGCCTGCCGCCCGCGCGGCGAACCAGCGCGCGGCATGATTGCGTGACAGCGCCGTTTTCGCGCGCCCATCGGCGGTGGTCAGAACCTCTACCGCCATTTCGCAAAGTGTGCTGGCCATGCTGCGCCCCTTTTGCCCCCAAACCTGTTCCTGTGCGCTATGTCAGAGCGCGCGGGCAGCTTCCAGCACCTCTTCGGCATGGCCCTTAACGCTGACCTTGGGCCAGATGCGGGCGATCTTGCCATCGGCGTCGATCAGGAAGGTGGAACGTTCGATCCCCATGTAGGTCTTGCCATACATGCTTTTCTCGACCCAGACGCCATAATCTTCGCAGGTATGCCCCGCCTCATCGCTGGCGAGGATGACGGAAAGACCGTGCTTCTTGCAGAACTTGTCATGCTTGGCCGCGCTGTCCTTGCTGATGCCGATGACGGAGGTGCCTGCGGCGGTGAAGTCGGCCATCCGCGCGCTGAAATCCTGCGCCTCCAGCGTGCAGCCGGGCGTGTCATCCTTGGGGTAGAAATAAAGCACGACCTTGCCGGGCCGCAGGGCCGAGAGGGTGATGGTGGTCCCGCCATCGCGGGGCAGAGTGAAATCGGGGGCTTGCGATCCGATGGCGGGCGTTGTGGCGGCCATGATGGGCGGCTCCTTGCTGTTATGGGTCACGACCCTTTGCGTTTTAGCGGGCAATCAATGAGAATAAAGAGAGAGAGGCAGGGTTCGCCGCAGAAGCGCACCCGGAGCCCCGAGGGCAAGGCAGGCGAAAGGCAGCAGTGGCGATGAGCGAGGCCCCTGGCGACCGGGCGAGCGTGGGTGCATCCGTGCCCCCCGAGCCTGTGCCTGTGCCTGCGCCTGTTCCCGAGTCTTCGCCTTCCGCCGCCGCGACCGGGCGAAGGTGGCGTCTGCGCCGGGCAGGACGCGCGGGGGCGATTGTTGCGGTTTTTGTTGCGGTGATGGCCGGGGGGCTGGTGCTTGCGCTGCTGGCCCTGACCGGACGGCCCCTTCCCCTGCCAGTCTGGGCTGTGGCGGAAATCGAGGCGCGGGCCAATGTGGCGCTGACGCGTGATCTGCCGGGTGCGGCGGTGTCGATGGGGCGGGTGGAACTTCGTTTGGAGACTGATTTCACGCCAAGGCTACGGATCGAGGATCTGCGCCTGATGCAACCGGGGGGGCGCGTGCTTTTGGCTCTGCCCGATTTGCGTGTGGTCTTTGACGCTGGCGCGCTTTTGTCGGGGCAAGGGCTGAAGCCGGAAAACCTCCGCATCGCAGGAGCGGCTTTCGCGCTGCGCAGGCGATCGGATGGGAGCTTTGATGTCGCGTTGGGGGGCGGGCAGCGGCCTGACATCGGCAACCTGCCCGAGGCTTTGGCATTACTGGATCGAGTCTTGGCCGCGCCGATCCTGTCGCATCTCAAGACCGTCGAAATCGAGGCGCTGACCCTCACGCTCGAGGATGCGCTTTTGAACCGGGTCTGGTCGGTGGGTGATGGGCGGATGCGGCTTGATCTTGGGCCAACGGGGCAGGCTGCGGAATTCGCGCTGTCACTTCTTGGCGGTGGAGAGGCGTCTTCGCGCGCGGTGGTCACCTTGGTGCGTCCGGCGGGCGAGGTTACGCTACGCCTTGGCGCATCGGTTGAAGCTGTTGCCGCGCGCGACCTTGCGGCACAGACGCCGCTTCTGTCATGGCTCGGCGTACTGTCGGCCCCGATTTCGGGCCGGATCGATGCCGAGGTGACGGAGGCGGGGCTGTCCGCGTTTGGCGCGGAAATGGAACTGGGTGCGGGCGCTTTGCAGCCCGACCCCGCCGCACCCGCAATTCCCTTTGACCGTGCGGCACTGCGCCTTGGCTATGAGCCGGATTTGGGCCGCATCCGCCTGCAGGACCTGACGATCGAAAGCGCGACCCTACGGCTTGAGGCCACGGGGCACAGTTACCTATTGGCCGAGACGGGCGAAGTGCTCTCCGGCCCGTTGGGCGGGCGTTTGCCCGCTGCCTTTTTGGGGCAGGTGAACATCACCGGCGCGCAGATTGACCCGGAGGGATTGTTTGAACGCCCGCTGATCTTTACCGGCGGCGCTATGGATGCGCGGCTGACACTGGCACCCTTCCGGATCGAGATCGGGCAACTCTCGTTGATCGAGGAACGTGGGCGCAGGCTTTCGCTGTCTGGCCTTGCCGAGGTTTTGGGCGGGGGCTGGCGCGTGGCCATGGACCTTGGCCTTGACGCGATGGACCATGATCGCCTGTTGCAGCTTTGGCCCAAGGCTTTGGTGCCCAATACGCGGGAGTGGGTGGGGCAGAATGTGGCAGAGGGCCTTTTGACCGACATCCGCGCCGCGCTGCGCCTGATGCCGGGGGAGGAGCCGCGCCTCTCGCTGGGCTATGAATTCGACGGGGCCGAGGTGCGTTTCCTGCGCACGCTGCCGCCCATCACCGGGGGGCGGGGGCGGTCCACCGTGGATGGCACGCGCTATATGATTGCGCTGGATGCGGGCGAGGTGGAAGCCCCCGCAGGCGGGCGGATCAATGTGGCGGGATCGGTCTTTAGCATTCCCGATGTGACGCAGCGCCCCGCCCATGCCGAAATCGACCTGCGCACCGAAAGTTCCATCACGGCGGCGCTGTCGCTTTTGGACCTGCCGCCCTTTGAATTCATGACGAAATCGGGGCGGCCCGTCGATCTGGCCGAAGGGCGCGCGCTGATTGAAACGGCGCTGCGCCTGCCGTTGCAGCCGCGGGTGCAACTGCCCGATGTGCGCTATGCGGTGACCGGGCAGTTGCTGGATGTTGTTTCGGACCGGCTGATCACCGGCAAGAGGCTGGAGGCCGATGTGCTGCGGTTGGAGGCCGATGGTACGGGGCTCACGATCTCTGGTCCCGGCCGGGTCGGGGAGGCGCGGTTTGCAGTAGCCTTTCGACAGGATTTCGGGCCAGAGGCGCGGGGCCGGTCGCGCGTGACGGGCGAGGTGACGCTTTCCCCTGCCGCCCTTGCCGAATTCGGGATCGCGCTGCCGCAGGGTATGGTGACGGGGCAGGGGCAGGGCAAGATCGAGATTGCGCTGGAACGCGGGGCGACGGGCATCCTGCGCCTGACTTCGGACCTGCGTGGCATCGGGCTTGGGCTGGCCCCTGTGGGCTGGTCCAAGCCTGCCAATGTTGCTGGCAGTCTGGAAGTAGAGGCGCAACTTGGCCAACCGCCTCAGGTGCGGCGACTGGCGCTTTCGGCCCCTGACCTTGAGCTTGAGGGCGCGCTGCAACTGGGTGCCAATGGGGGGCTGGAGCGTGCGGATTTCACCGAGCTGCGTCTGGGGCAGTGGTTGGAGGGGCCTGTCACCCTGACCGGACGCGGGCCGGGGCGGACCCCCGAGGTGAATATGACTGGCGGACAGATCGACCTGCGCCGATTTGATCCGCCACCGGGGCAGGATCGGGGAAATGGTGAGGGCACGCCGATCCGGTTGAGCCTTGATCGACTGGCGGTGACCGATGGGATTTCCATCATCGGATTGCAGGGCGAATTCAGCACTGCGGGCGGTTTCAACGGTGCGTTTCGGGGTAGCCTGAATGGCGAGGCGAGGATTGCCGGAACGGTGGTGCCTGCACGCCATGGCACGGCCGTGCGTGTCACATCGGAAAACGCCGGAGCGGCCTTGCGCGCGGCGGGCGTGTTCCAGAATGCGCGCGATGGTGGGCTGGAACTCACCCTGACGCCAAGGGCCGAACGCGGCAGTTACGATGGACGGGCCGAGATCCGGGGCATCCGTGTGCGCAAGACCAATGCCATCGCCGAACTTCTGTCGGCGGTTTCCGTCGTTGGCCTTCTGGAGCAATTGAACGGATCAGGCATTCTGTTCAATACGGCGGAGTTCGATTTTCTGCTAACGCCCGGCGGGTTGCAGATTGCCCAAGGCTCTGCCGTCGGGGCCAGTATCGGTGTCTCTATGGCAGGGATTTATGTGGCAGCATCGCGACAACTGGCCTTGCAGGGGGTGGTATCACCCATCTATCTGGTCAATGGCATCGGTGCGGCCGTGACCCGCCGGGGAGAGGGGCTGTTCGGCTTCAACTACCAAATCCGGGGGAGTGCGGATGCCCCCGATGTGCAGGTCAACCCGCTGTCGATCCTGACACCGGGGATGTTCCGCGAACTTTTCCGGCGACCGCCGCCGGTTCTGGGGCGACAGACAGAATGAAGTTGAGTGATTTTGATTTCGACCTGCCGGAGCGGCTGATCGCCACCCGGCCCGCCAACCCGCGCACCTCGGCCCGGCTGTTGCTGGCCGAAGGGGATCGGATCAGTGACCGGCATGTCTTTGACCTTGTGGATATCTTTTGCCCCGGTGACAGGCTTGTCCTGAACAACACCAAGGTCATCCCCGCCCGCCTGACCGGGCATCGGCATCGGGGGGATGCGGTGGCGAAGGTCGAGATCACGCTTCTGGAACCCGCCGCCGCAGGCGGGTGGCGGGCGCTTGCCAAACCCCTGCGCAAGCTCGCCTTGGGCGAGGAGGTGGTCTTTTCCCCCGCGCTTTCGGCCCATGTGGCGGAGAAGTCAGAGACAGACCTGCGGCTGGAGTTCAATCTTTCGGGCGATGATTTCGACGCGGCCTTGGCCGAGGCGGGGGCAATGCCCCTGCCGCCCTATATCGCCGCCAAACGCGCGCCTGATGCGCAGGACAAGACCGATTATCAGACCGTCTTTGCCCGCCATGCGGGGGCGGTTGCAGCACCGACGGCAAGCCTGCATTTTGATGAGGCGCTGTTGCGTGCCTTGGTCGCCAAAGGCGTCACGCTGACCGAAGTCACCCTGCATGTCGGGGCCGGCACCTTTCTTCCCGTGAAGGTGGAAGATGTCACGACCCATAGGATGCATGCCGAATGGGGCCGCGTCACGCAGAGCGCGGCGGACGAGATCAACGCAACCAAGGCCGCAGGGGGGCGGGTGATCCCGGTCGGCACCACGGCCCTGCGGCTGATCGAAAGTGCTGCGCGATCCGGGCGGGTCGAGCCGTGGGAGGGGCCGACGGATATCTTCATCTATCCCGGTTTCGACTTCCGCGTGACCGATGCGCTGATGACGAATTTCCACCTGCCGAAATCCACGCTGATGATGCTGGTCAGCGCGCTGATGGGCAAGGATCGGATCGACCGCATCTATGCCCATGCGATTGCCCAAGGCTACCGCTTCTTCAGCTATGGCGACTCGTCGCTGCTCGTGCCACGGGCGTAAAGCGCAGGCAAAAGGTCGCCCGCGACAAGACAGGCCTTCCCCCTTGCGCTAGGCTAGGGGTGGACAGAGGGAATTTTCGATGCTTTTCGTCTTGCGCAACACATGGGCGCTGCTTTTGGGCCTTGGCCTTCTGATGCTTGGAAATGGCATGCAGGGCACGCTCTTGGGCATCCGGGGCGATATCGAGAATTTCACGACTTTCCAGATGTCGGTCGTGATGTCGGCCTATTTCGCCGGTTTCCTGTTTGGCTCGCGCCTTGCCCCCGGCATGATCCGCCGCGTGGGGCATGTGCGCGTCTTTGCGGCGCTGGGGTCGATGATTTCGGCCGTGCTGATCCTTTATGCCGCGGCCCCCGATTGGATGGTTTGGGTCGCGTTGCGCGTGCTGATCGGCTTTTGCTTTTCCGGCGTTTATATCACCGCGGAAAGCTGGCTCAACAACGCCTCCACCAATGAAACACGGGGTCAGGCGCTGTCGCTTTACCTGATCGTGCAGATGGTGGGGATCATCGCGGCACAGCTTTTGCTGAATGTGGGTGATCCTTCGGGCTATATCCTTTTTGTGATCCCCTCGGTTCTGGTGTCGTTGGCCTTTACCCCGATCCTCCTTTCGGTGAGCCAAGCCCCCGCTTTCGAGACGACGAAGCCCCTCAGTTTCCGCAGGCTCTATGCCGCCTCTCCGCTTGGCTGCGTGGGCATGTTCCTGTTGGGGGGAGTCTTTTCGGCGCAGTTCGGCATGGCGTCCGTCTGGGGCACCGGGGTTGGGCTGTCGGTGGCGGATCTGACGATCTTTGTTTCGGCCATCTATGTGGGCGGTTTGGTCCTGCAATACCCGATCGGCTGGCTGTCGGACCGGATCGACCGGCGTAAGGTCATCTTGTGGCTGGCGGCCTTTGGTGCGGTGGCACTATGCCTTCCGGTTCTGATGGACCTGCCGTTCTGGGGGCTTGTGCTGATCGGGGCCATTGGGGGCGGGATTTCCAACCCGCTTTATTCGCTCATCCTAGCCTATGTGAATGATTATCTGGACAAGACGGATATGGCGGCTGCCTCTGCCGGGTTGTTGTTCATCAATGGCGTCGGTGCGATTTCCGGCCCGATCATCACAGGTTGGATGATGGAGGGGATTGGGCCGAACGGGTTTTTCCTGTTTATGGGGCTGCTCTTTGGGCTTTTGGCCGCCTATGCGGCATGGCGCATGGCGCGCAGGCCCGCGACCCCGGCCGCCACCTCGGGCTTTACCCCGGTTTCCCCCACGGCATCGGTCGTTGCGGTGGAAACCGCCGCCATGGTCGAGGCAGAGGATGCGCGTCTGAAGTGACTTGCGCACCCGGTTCCACCCTGCCACGCTGAGGCAAATGGGAGGAAGGGCGATGTCTGACCCGGTTGAGGTGCTCGATTTCTGGTTGGGCGAGATCGGTCCAGAGGGCTGGTATGCCGGAGGCGAGGAGATCGATGATACCATCGCCCTGCGTTTCGGTGATCTGTGGCAGGCCTTGCGCGACGGGGGGCTTGAGCATTGGGTCGATGGCGTTGTGGGCACGCTCGCCTATCTGGTCGTGGCCGACCAGTTCCCCAGAAACATTCACCGGGGCAGGGCAGAGGCCTTTACGACCGATGTGCAAGCCCGCGCTGCCGCACGCCGCGCGCTGGAGGCCGGGTGGGATATGGCTGCGCCAGAGCCGGAGCGGCAGTTTTTCTATATGCCATTTGAACATTCCGAAGATCTGGCGGATCAGGATCTTTGCGTGGCGCTGATGGCGGAACGCCTGACCGGATCGCCCGACAGCCTGCTGCATGCCCGCGCGCATCGCGAGGTGATCGCGCGCTTTGGCCGCTTTCCCTTTCGCAATGCCGCCCTTGGCCGGACCGATACGCCCGAAGAAGCGGCCTTTCTGGCCGAAGGTGGCTATCCCGCTTTGGTGCGGCAGATGCAGGCCGCAGACTAGCCCTGACATTCGCGCAAGTGCCATGCATTTTCCGCATAGGCCCCCGGCGTTGGCTGCGTTGCTTCGTCAACAGGAATAGTTTAAGGGTAAACCACTTTTTCCAAGGGAGGGAAGCATGGCGGCGCAGAGCTTTGATGTGGTCGTGATCGGGGCCGGTCCGGGGGGCTATGTGGCGGCGATCCGCGCAAGCCAGTTGGGCTTGAAAGTGGCGATTGTCGAACGCGAACATCTGGGCGGCATCTGCCTGAACTGGGGCTGTATCCCGACCAAGGCCATGCTGCGCAGCGCCGAAGTCTATCACCTGATGCACCGCGCCAAGGAATTCGGGCTGGGCGCGACCGGGATCAGCTATGACCTGCCCGCCGTGGTCGCGCGGTCGCGCGCGGTGGCCAAGCAGCTTTCGGGCGGCATCGGGCATTTGATGAAAAAGAACAAAGTCACGGTTTTCATGGGTGCGGCGACACTCCCCGCCAAGGGCCGTGTCAGCGTGAAGACCGACAAGGGGGTGGAGGAGTTGACCGCCCCTCATATCATCCTTGCGACGGGCGCGCGTGCGCGCGAATTGCCGGGGCTGGAGGCTGATGGCGATCTGGTCTGGTCCTACAAGCATGCGCTGGTCGCCAGCCGGATGCCCAAGAAACTGCTGGTCATCGGCTCTGGCGCGATTGGGATTGAATTTGCAAGCTTCTTCAACACCCTGGGCGCCGATACGACGGTGGTCGAGGTGATGGATCGCATCCTGCCGGTGGAAGATGCCGAAATCTCGGCCTTTGCGAAAAAGCAATTCGTGAAGCAGGGCATGAAGATCATGGAAAAGGCCACGGTCAAGAAACTGGACCGGGTGAAGGGCAAGGGCGTGACCGCCCATATCCGTGGGGATTGTTGGCAATGTCGAAGGGCTGGGGCTTGAGGCGCTTGGCGTCAAGATCGACCGCACCCATGTGGTAACGGATGAATTCTGCCGTACGGGGGTGGAGGGCCTTTATGCCATCGGTGATATCGCGGGCGCGCCGTGGTTGGCCCACAAGGCGAGTCATGAAGGCGTGATGGTAGCGGAACTGATCGCGGGCAAACATCCCCATCCGATCAAGCCCAATTCCATCGCGGGCTGCACCTATTGCCATCCGCAGGTGGCAAGCGTTGGTCTGACCGAAGCCAAGGCGAAAGAGGCGGGCTATACCGTCAAGGTGGGGCGCTTCCCGTTCATCGGCAATGGCAAGGCCATCGCGCTTGGTGAGTCGGAAGGCATGATCAAGACTGTGTTCGACGCCAAAACAGGCGAGCTTTTGGGCGCGCATATGGTGGGCGCGGAAGTGACAGAATTGATCCAAGGCTATGTGGTGGGCCGCAGCCTTGAGACGACTGAGGAAGATTTGATGAACACCGTCTTCCCGCATCCAACGCTGTCGGAAATGATGCATGAGGCGGTGCTTGATGCCTATGGCCGCGCGCTGCATATCTGAGCATCCTTGGAATTGATCGGCTGGAAAGGGGCTTTCGGGCCTCTTTTCTTTTGCTTTCCCTTGCTGCGGTCCCGTGTCTGAACCTGTTTT
>JALOTC010000200.1 GCA_025458085.1 Cypionkella sp.
ACGAGGCAGGGGACGCCGCCGCCCTTGGTATATTCGCCGCGGACGGTGTGGCCCGGGCCTTTGGGGGCCATCATGATGACGTCGACGCCCTTTTTCGGCTCGATCAGGCCGAAGTGGACGTTGAGGCCGTGGGCGAAGGCGATGGCGGCGCCTTCGCGGAGGTTGTCGTGGACGTATTGCTTGTAGGTGGCGGCCTGAAGTTCATCGGGCATGGTGAACATGATGAGGTCGCACCATGCGGCGGCTTCGGCGATGCCCATGACCTTTAGCCCTTCGGCTTCGGCTTTCTTGGCGGAGGGGGAGCCTTCGCGCAGTGCCACGACGAGGTTCTTGGCGCCCGAGTCGCGCAGGTTGAGGGCATGGGCGTGGCCTTGGGAGCCGTAGCCGAGGATGGCGACCTTTTTGTCCTTGTTGGGAGCCGTAGCCGAGGATGGCGACCTTTTTGTCCTTGATGAGGTTCACGTCGCAGTCACGATCGTAATAGACGCGCATTTGCGTTCTCCTTTGCTGATGGGGGCAGCATAGGGGGATTTGGGGGCATTTGCGTGCATTGTTTGACCTGTGAGGCGTGATGTGGGAAGGATCATGCGTGACATCGGATGATGGTGGATAAATCATGCAGGTGGATGAGACGGATCGGCGGATCTTGCGCCAGTATCTGGCCGATCCGGGGGCAGAGCGCGGGGTGCTGGCGGAACGCGCGGGGGTGACGGTGGCCACGCTGTGGCGGCGGCTGGAGCGGCTGCGGGAGGGCGGCGTGATCCGGGCGGAGCGGGCGGTGGTGGATTGGCGCGCGCTCGGGTTCGCGGTGGAGGTGAGTTTGCGCTTCACGCTGGATAAGACGAACCCGCGGGCCTTTGACGAGTTTATCGCCGCGGCGCGGGAGGTGCCGGAGGTGGTGATGGTGGAGACGTTTCTGGGCCGGGTGGATGTGCGGCTGAATGTGATCGCGCGGGATATGGCGCAGTATCAGGAGGTCTATCGGCGGCGGATCCTGACGCTGCCGCATATTGCGGAGGTGGAGGCCCTGATGCTGATCGCGACGATCAAGGATGCGGAGGGCCTGCCGCTGTGATCGACCTTGATGATCTGGACCGGGCTTTGCTGCGGGAGGTGTCGCTGGATGGGCGGGTCTCGGCCGGGGAGTTGGGGCGGCGGCTGGGGTTGAGCCAGCCTGCGGCCTGGCGCCGGGTGAAGCGGCTGGAGGAGGCAGGCGTCTTGGCCGGGATGCGGGTGGAGGTGGACCGGGCCGCGCTTGGCTTTGGGGTGACGGTGTTTTTGGGGGTGAAGCTTGCCACGCGGGGGCGGGTGAGCTTGGAGGATTTTGAGCGCGCGGTGACCGCGATCCCGGAAGTGCAGGTGGTGCAGCATGTGCTGGGGCTGTTCGATTACCGCCTGCGCGTGGTGGCGCGCGATATTGCGGATTTCGAACGCGTGCTGCGGCGGCGGATCATGACGCTGCCGGGGGTGGGGAATGTGGAGGCAAATGTTCTGCTGACCGAAGAGCGCCGCCCCGGCCCCCTGGGCTGAGGGGGCGCGACATTTCTGCCCTGAGATCACGGTCTTTCCGGGTGCCCTTGCCACAGGGATGGGGCTATGATCCGGGCAAAGGAGACTGTCACATGCCCGGATTGCACGCCCATATCGACCCGGACGGGTTGGAGGAATTCTCGGTCGTCTTTACCGACCGGTCGCTGAACCATATGTCCGCCCGCTTTCAGGCCGCGATGCGCGAGGTGTCGGGCCTGTTGAAAGAGGTCTATCGCGGCAGCGCGGTCGCCTTGGTGCCGGGCGGCGGGACCTATGCGATGGAGGCGGTCGCGCGGCAGTTTGGCCAAGGCCGGGTGCTGGTGGTGCGCAATGGCTGGTTCTCGTTCCGCTGGAGCCAGATTTTTGATGCGGGCCAATTTGCCGAAGCGGTGGAGGTGGTGATGGCGCGGCGCACGGGCAATGACCCGCGCGCGCCCTTTGCCCCCCCGCCGATTGAGGAGGTGGAGGCCAAAATCCGCGAAACCCGGCCAGAGGCGGTTTTTGCCCCCCATGTCGAGACAAGCGCCGGGCTTATCTTGCCCGATGATTACATCACGCGCATGGCGGCGGCGGCGCATGAGGTGGGGGCGCTGATGGTGCTCGACTGCATCGCCTCGGGCTGTATCTGGGTGGATATGGCCGCAACGGGGGTGGATGTGCTGATCTCTGCGCCGCAAAAGGGCTGGTCGGCCTCGCCCTCGGCGGGGGTGGTGGTGCTGTCGCCTGCGGCAGAGGCGCGGTTGGAGGCGACGACAAGCAACAGCTTTGCGCTGGATTTGAAGAAATGGCGCGCGATCATGGCGGCCTATGAAGGCGGGGGCCATGCCTATCACGCCACCATGCCGACCGATGCGATCATGGGTTTTCGCGATGCGATGCTGGAGACGCAGGCCATGGGCTTTGACGCGGCCAAAGCGGCGCAATGGGAATTGGGCCGCGCGGTGCGGGCGTTGCTGGCCGCGCGCGGGGTACCATCGGTTGCGGCAGAGGGCTGGCAGGCGCCGGGCGTGGTGGTGAGCTATACCGAGGATCCGGCGGTCCAATCTGGCGCAAGTTTCCGCGCGGCAGGCGTGCAGATCGCGGCGGGCGTGCCGTTGCAGGTGGGCGAGGGGGCGGAGTTCAAGACTTTCCGCCTTGGCCTTTTTGGTCTGGACAAGCTGAAGGATGTGCCCGGAACGCTCGCGCGGTTGGAACGCGCGGTCGAAGCGGCGCTCTGACCAACCCTTTGCCCCTTCATCTTGGCAAAAATACTCTCGGGAGGGGTTTGGGGAGGGCAGACAGCCCTCCCCAAGGGTGATCCAAGAAACTCCGGTGTCAGGCGACGCGCGCGCTATCGCACCCCGAGCCCTGCGCGCATCAGCGTCTTACGCACGGGGGCCACGGAATAGAGCGCGTTGAGCGCCGTGGCGCGGAGGTCGCGCAGCGCCTGTGCGCCCATCATCGAGGCGCGGTTCAGGACATCGATCCCCCGCACACGGGCCTGCACGTCCAGATGCCGCTTGCGGTGATAGGCTTCCATCATCTCGGCCTCGCCGATTGTGTCGGGGGATGCTTGCGCAAGCTCGAGGAGCACGCGCAGATCGGCAAGGCTCATGTTCAGGCCTTGCGCGCCGATGGGGGGGACGACATGCGCGGCCTCGGCCATCAGCGCGGTGCGTTCGCCCGACATACGGGCGGCGATCTGGCTGATGATAGGCCAGACGGTCAGGCGGCTGGCGAGCGTCAGCGGGCCGAGGATCTGGCAGGAGCGGGCGTTCATCTCGGCCTCGAATTCCGGGACGGAGAGGGATTGGAGGCGCGCGATATTCGCGCCCGTTTCCATCCAGACCACGGCAGAGCGGGGCTGGCCATCCCGGTCGGG
>JALOTC010000201.1 GCA_025458085.1 Cypionkella sp.
GGCGCACCGATGCACGACACGATCTGAGCGATAAGCTCTTCACGCGACGGCATGGAGGCCACGGCCTTGACACCAGCCTGGTCCAGAACCGACTCGCCCATTGCCCCGCCAAGGATCACGAACTTGTCGTTCGTCTTGGCATAGGCATCGCAGACCTTGGCCGCAGCCACAGGGTCTTCCGAATAGGCCAGCACGGTCATGCCCGAAAGGAGATCCGCCATCTTCGCAGCGGGCTTGCCCTCCAGGGCGATCTTGGCGAGCGTGTTCTTGGCAACGCGAACAGACCCTTGCACGTCACGCATTTTCGCGCGCAGGTCCTGCATCTGTGCAACCGTCATTTGCCCCCCGAAAGGGGCGTTCGGGTCCGATGGATGTCCCGAGGCCAGGATCGCCCGAGGGAGAACCCCCGGAAATCTGTCTCGTTCACTCATCTCAGGAGGGAAATTAAGCAAGGCTTGCGCCCCGCACCCACCGTCTCGGACGAAATGCACAACCCACCCCGACGAATCAGGGCGAGAGGTGCAGATTGCGGCTATATAACCCCACCGCGCGCTTTCCAAGCCCCGGCAGCACTTGCCTTGCGCATTCTGCTGCTTCTGCCCATCCTTTAGGCAGTGCGCAAAAGAAAACCGGCCCCGCAAGGGAGCCGGCTTCCAAAGTGTCACAAATCTCAGTTCGCGGTCGTCGACAGATCAACCGAAACGCCCGGCCCCATGGTCGAGGAGAGCGAGACCTTCTTCACATAGGTCCCCTTGGCCCCGGTGGGCTTCGCGCGCGTCACGGCCTCCACGAAAGCGCGGATGTTCTGCGCCAGCGCTTCTTCGGTGAACGACACCTTGCCCACGCCGCCATGGATCACGCCGGCCTTTTCCACCTTGAACTGCACTTCGCCGCCCTTGGCAGCTTCGACAGCCGTTTTCACATCCATCGTCACCGTGCCGACCTTCGGGTTCGGCATCAGGTTCCGCGGACCAAGGATCTTGCCCAAACGGCCGACCAGCGGCATCAGGTCCGGGGTCGCGATGCAGCGATCAAAGTCGATCTTGCCCTGCTGGATCGTTTCCAGAAGGTCCTCGGCGCCCACGATATCGGCACCCGCCGCCTTGGCCTCATCAGCCTTGGCACCACGCGCAAACACCGCCACACGCACCGTCTTGCCGGTGCCGTTCGGCAGTTGAACCACGCCGCGCACCATCTGGTCCGCATGGCGGGGGTCCACGCCAAGGTTCATCGCGATTTCGACGGTTTCGTCGAACTTGGCCGAAGCGGCCTTCTTGATCAGCGCCACGGCTTCTTCAACCGAGACATTGGCCTTGCCTTCGAAAAGGGCGCGTGCGGCCTTGGTGCGCTTTGCAACTTTTGCCATGACGATCAGCCCTTCACTTCGATGCCGCAGGACTTGGCAGAGCCAAGGATGATCTGCATCGCCGCTTCCACGGAATTGGCGTTCAGGTCTTTCATCTTCGTCTCGGCGATCTGGCGGATCTGCGCCACGGTCACCTTGCCCGCCACTTCGCGGCCCGGCTTCGACGAACCCTTCGCGCGGTTGCGCTTGCCAACGGGGGGCAGACCAGCCGCCTGCTTGAGCAGGAAGGACGCCGGCGGCGTTTTCAGCTCAAGGCTGAACGACTTGTCCTGATAATAGGTGATGATCACCGGCGTCGGCGTGCCCGGCGCGATATCGGCGGTCTTGGCGTTGAATTCCTTCACGAACGCCATGATGTTCAGACCGCGCTGACCCAGAGCCGGGCCGACTGGCGGCGACGGGTTGGCCTGCTGGGCCTTCACTTGCAGCTTAAGGCTGCCAATCACTTTCTTGGCCATCTGGCCTCTCCTTCTCTCACGGCACACCGCCCGACATTGGGGGTGGCGGTTTAGTGGTCAGGTCTGTCACGCCCCAACGGGGTCGCGCGCGCCTCCCACAGGCTCCACTCAGACGCCTTTCGACACCTGCGTGTATTCCAATTCCACCGGGGTGGCGCGGCCAAAGATCGACACAGCCACTTTCAGGCGGCTGTTCGCGTCATCAACCTCTTCCACCATCCCGTCAAAGCCCTCGAACGGGCCATCAACAACCTTGACCTTCTCGCCCACCTCGAACCGGATCACGCTGCGCGGGGCCTCTTGGCCCTGCTCCACACGGTTCAGGATCTGGTTCACTTCGCCATCGCGCATCGGCATCGGCTTGCCCTGCGGGCCAAGGAACCCGGTCACCCGGTTGATCGACGAAATCAGGTGATAGCCCCGCGTCGACATCTCCATATGCACCAGCACATAGCCGGGCATGAAGCGCCGCTCGCTCGTGACCTTCTTGCCGCGGCGCACCTCCAACACCTCTTCGGTGGGGACCAGAACCTCGTCGATCTCGTCCTCAAGGCCCGCATCGGCAACGGCCTGCTTGATCTGCTCGGCAACTTTCTTCTCGAAGTTCGAGAGGACGCTCACCGAATACCAACGCTTGGCCATACCCGTCTCTTCCTGTCTGCCGGGGGCACCCCCCGTAATTCCTGTCATTCCGGCGCGTTCCCGCGCCAAAGGCGAACAAAAAACAGCGCGCAACTCGAATCATTGCGCGCCGGTCAGCCCTCTATCTCGGCGCGGCATAAACATCCTGCCCGCCAAATGCAAGCATCGGCTGCCCGAAGAAGGGCGTCAGAACGCGCCCAAAAGGGCTGCAAGCCCCGTGCGGATGCCCAGATCGACAAGGCTGAAGAAGGTCGCGGTCAGCGCGGCCATGATGAACACCATGATCGTCGTCAGCACCACTTCGCGCCGCGTCGGCCAGACAACCTTGGAAACCTCGCCACGCACCTGCTGGAGGAACTGAAGGGGGTTGGTCTTGCTCATCACGCGCGTTCCATTCTTGATCCTTGCGCCCAGATACGCCGCCGCCGCCCGGATTTCAAGCCGCGCAGCCTCAGCATCCATCAAAGGCAGGAGAGGTGGCAGGGGCAGCAGGGCTCGAACCCGCGACCTACGGTTTTGGAGACCGTCGCTCTACCAGCTGAGCTATACCCCTATGCCTGCGCGTGGGTTAAGGCAGGCCGGTCGGGGCGTCAAGAGGCAAAGAACGCAAGCGCCCCCATTCGAAACCCACCCCGCCAAAAGCAAAGGGCCGCCCCGAAGGACGGCCCCCCCATTCACTCTGATCCCGGATCAGGCGAGGATCTTGGAGACAACGCCTGCGCCGACGGTGCGGCCGCCTTCGCGGATGGCGAAGCGCAGTTTTTCTTCCATCGCGATCGGGGCGATCA
>JALOTC010000202.1 GCA_025458085.1 Cypionkella sp.
CGGCTGGCCTATAAGACAGGCACCAGCTATGGCCATCGGGATGCTTGGGCCATCGGCTTTGATGGGCGGCATGTGCTGGGGATCTGGATGGGTCGGGCAGATGGCACGCCAGTGCCCGGGGCTTTCGGGGCGGAAACCGCGGCACCGGTGATGTTTCAGGCCTTGTCGCGGTTGAAACATACACTCGACCCGCTGCCCCCTCCTCCCGGCGCTGCCCTTCTTGTCGCCACAGCAGAGCTTCCCCAACCGCTGCGCCGTTTTGTTCCGCGTGGGGCTGTGGCGGGGGTTCTGTCCGACGCACCGCAGGTTGCCTTTCCCCCGGACGGGGCAGAGGTCGAACTGCTGCCCGAAGGCCTGATGGTCCGGGTCGAAGGCGGCACCGCGCCTTTCACATGGCTGGCCGATGGCCACCCTGTCCGGCTTGCGGAACGGATGCGCAGCACGCTTCTGACGCTGCCGGAACAAGGCTTCGTCACGCTTTCGGTTATCGATGCAACCGGGCAAAGCGCAAGGGTCCGGCTTCGTCTGCGCTGACCGGCGGGAAGGCGAAGGCGGAGTTGTTGGCGCGTCAACCGATTGACAGCGCAATCGTGGCAGAGGATGGGTGACGCGCGACCGAATTTCCGGGGAATGTGATGCGCGACCTGATCCGGGCCAATTTTGGCCTGCTTGCTGCCGGTGTGGCCACCTTTGTCATGATGGGAGCAGGGCAGTCGCTTTATGGCCCGGCGCTGCCTGCCTTTGGCCGCGATCTGGGGCTAAGCGCAAGTGCGGCAGGCTGGCTCGTCAGTGCGCATTGGGTGGGTTGCGCCTTTGGCGTGGCCTTCATGTATCGGGCAGGGGCAAAGGTCACGCCGCGCCATGTGCTTGTCCTGATGGCGCTTGGCGCAGCCATGATCGGCTTTCTGCCGGGGCGCGTTGCCGCCTTTGGCGGCGCGCTGGTCTTTGGCGCGGGCTACGGCATGTCCACTGTGGTTTTCAACCCCCGCATCCTGCGAGTCTTTGGAGCGCGGGGCACGGCGATGCTCAGCCTTCTGAACGCGAGTTTCGGGATCGGGGCCATTGCAGCGCCGCTGGTCTTTGTCTGGCTCGGCTCTGATCCAGGGCGCAGTTTCGCGCTTGTCGCCGTTCTGGCCGTGCTGATCTGGTTTGGCGCGGGGCCTGCGGGCCGGGCGGGGGCCGCGCCCTTGGCCGGGCCGTCCGGCCCCTTCCGCCCGATGCTGCCACTGCAACTTTTTGCAGTGGTCGGGATCGGGATGGAGGCTTGCCTCATTGGCCTTGGCCCTTCGGCGCTGATTGCGACCGGTGTCAGCGAAACGGCCGCAGCCCAACTTCTGAGCGCCTTTTTCGTCGCCTTTCTGGGCGCGCGGGTGGTGCTGATCTTCACCGCCCATCTGGTGGCGCCTTTTACGCTTTATCTTGGCGCCATGGCGCTGACTGCTGTGGCGGGTGTGCTCGCGGCATGGATGATGCCGGGGGTTTTCTTTGTTCTGATCGGAGTGGCGGCCGGGCTTTACTTCCCCGGTTTCTATGTCGCGGCAAGCCGGGTGATGGGGGATGACCCGCGCACGCCCTCGATCATCATCGCGGCGGGTCTTGCCGGAGGGATCCTCACGCCGGTGGCGCTCGGGGGACTGCTCGAGCAGATCGGGGGGGCAGGGTTCTTTCTTGTCATCGCCGGGGCGGCTGTGCTTGCCCTTACGGCGGGGCTGGTCGTGCGCACACGCTTGCCTGCCCTGCGCCTTCAGGGTTGATCGGGCGGTACTACAGGCACCCGCCCTGCCGGGGTGAGATGAAAGACAGCGCGCCCTTCGATCACAACGGCAGTGAGCGGGCCACCATAGGCGGCGGATGTGTCGATGTTGACGCGGTTGCCATAGTGAGTGGGCTGGTCGATGGCCGTATGGCCATGGATCACCAGCGGGCCGAAGCTTTCTGTCACAGACAGAAAGGGTTCGCGGATCCAGACGAGGTCTGTTTCCTCCTGCGCCTCTAGCGCCACGCCGGGACGGAGTCCTGCATGGACAAAAACCACATCGCCTGCGCGATGCATCACGGGAAGCATTTCCAGAAAGCGGCGATGCGCGGGTGGCACGGCGGCCACGGCATCGGCATGGACCGGGGCAAGCGGCCTGTCCCCTGCCGAACGCACGCCATAAGAGGCAAGCGTTTCCGCCCCGCCCAGCCGCGGATGCAGCCACGAAAGTTCAGCCCGCAAACCAAGTTCAGGCTCGGCCGGATCGCGCAGGAAGCGGGCGAACATCCGGTCATGGTTGCCTTTGAGGACGATCCAATCCGCACCTGCCGCAAGGCCCTGCAACAGAAATTCGATCACGCCACGGCTATCGGGGCCGCGATCCACGAGATCACCAAGATGCACGACGGGCGCCGAGCCATGGCGGGCCATGTCTTGAGCAATCAGGTCATGGACAGCGATAAGCAGGCTCAGGTGGCCATGAATATCCCCGATTGCGTAGGTATGCATGGCTTGTCCCCCCAATGAGCACGCTGCATGAATGGAAAAGTCCGGGGGCGCTGCCCCCGGACCCCCGGAGTATTTGAGCCAAGATGAAGGGGCAAGGCCCTGTCAGGCTGTGTCAGGCCCCAACAAAGTGAAGCGGTTTGACCTGCTGGAACATGCCCGTGGATTCGAGCGTTTCCACGACCTTTGGATCGATCTGCTGGTCAAGATAGAGCAGTGCGATGGCATCTTGACCCACGCCCGACCGACCAAGGGTGAAGTTGGCGATGTTCACGCCATTCTTGCCCATGGTCATGCCCAGAAGGCCGATGATGCCCGGTACGTCCTCGTTGGTGGTATAGAGCATATGCTCGCCCACTTCGGCGTCGATGTTGATGCCCTTGATCTGGATGAAGCGCGGCTTGCCATCCGAGAAGCAGGTGCCCGCGATGGAGCGTTCGCGCTTGTCCGTCACCATGGTGACCTTGATATAGGCATCAAAGGCCAGGTTCACATCCGGGTTCTGCGCCTTGAGCACGCCCGCGATGACCGACTGGTTCAGCGCGGCGATGTTCATTTCGGCCACGCGGCCATCATAAAGGATGTTGATGGCCTTGATCGGCTCATCCGTCATCTGGCCGATGAAAGCGCCCAGATGCCCGGCCAGTTTGACCCAAGGCCCCATCACGGCGGCTTCTTCAGCGGTGACATTGGGCATGTTCAGCGCGTTGGTGACAGCCCCGGTCAGCAGATAGTCGGACATCTGTTCCGCCACTTGCAGCGCCACGTTTTCCTGCGCCTCGGTCGTGCTGGCCCCAAGGTGCGGGGTCACGACCACATTCGGATGACCGAAGAGGACGTTTTCGGTAGCGGGTTCCACCTCGAACACATCGAGCGCCGCGCCCGCCACATGGCCCGTATCCAGCGCGTCTTTGAGCGCAGCCTCATCAATCAGGCCGCCGCGGGCGCAGTTGATGATCCGCACGCCTTTCTTGGTCTTGGCGAGGTTCTCACGGCTGAGGATGTTGCGGGTCTTGTCCGTAAGCGGCACATGCAGCGTGATGAAATCGGCGCGGGCAAGCAACTCGTCCAGTTCCACCTTGGTCACGCCCAGTTGCTTGGCGCGTTCTTCGGACAGGAAGGGGTCATAGGCCACGACCCGCATCTTGAGGCCAACCGCCCGATCACAGACGATGCCGCCGATGTTCCCTGCGCCAATCACGCCGAGGGTCTTGTTGAAAAGTTCGACCCCCATGAACTTCGACTTTTCCCATTTGCCCGCATGGGTGGAGGCATTCGCCTCTGGAATTTGGCGGGCGACGGCGAACATCATGGCGATGGCATGTTCGGCAGTGGTGATGGAATTGCCGAAAGGCGTGTTCATCACGATCACGCCCTTTTTGGACGCGGCGGGGATATCGACGTTATCCACGCCAATACCCGCGCGCCCCACAACCTTGAGGTTGGTCGCAGAAGCGAGCAGCTTTTCGGTCACCTTGGTGGCGGACCGAATGGCAAGGCCGTCATATTGACCGATGATTTCGGCCAGCTTTTCCTTGTCCTTGCCGAGTTTCGGCATGTAGTCCACATCCACCCCGCGGTCGCGGAAGATTTGAACAGCGGTTTCGGACAGTTCGTCAGAGACAAGAACGCGCGGTTTCGTCTGGGCAGCCATGGCTGGGCTCCTGAATAACGGGAATGGGAAAGGGCGGGGCGCTCTGGCACCGCCAAATGGGTCAGGCGGCGGCGGAAAGGGCCGCGATTTCGGCCTCGAACGCCCAGTCGAGCCAAGGCATCAGCGCGGCGACATCCGCGGTTTCCACCGTGGCCCCGCACCAGATGCGCAGGCCGGGGGGCGCATCGCGGTATGCCCCCACATCCAGCGCGACGCCTGCCTTTTCCAGCCGCTTGGCCACGGCCTTGGCAAAAGCCTCGCCATCCGTGATGCGATCATCGGTGAAGCGCAGGCAGACAGAGGTCGTCGAGGCTGTCGCCATGTCCTCTGCCAGATTTGCGATCCAGGGCCGGGCAGCCACGAAATCGTGGATCACCTGCGCATTCGCCTCGCACCGCGCGATCAGCGCGGGCAAGCCGCCAATGGATTGCGCCCATTTCAGGGTGACAAGGTAATCTTCCACCGCCAGCATCGACGGGGTGTTGATCGTTTCGCCAACAAAGATGCCTTCGATCAGCTTGCCCTTGGAGGTGAGACGGAACACCTTCGGCAGCGGCCATGCGGGGGTATAGCTTTCCAGCCGCTCCACGGCGCGGGGCGACAGGATCAGCATCCCATGCGCGCCTTCACCGCCCAGAACCTTCTGCCAAGAGAAGGTCACGACATCGAGCTTGTCCCAGGGCAGGTCCATCGCAAAGGCGGCGCTGGTGGCGTCGCAGATCGTCAGGCCTGCGCGGTTGGCGGGGATGGCATCGCCATTCGGCACGCGCACGCCCGAGGTGGTGCCATTCCACGTAAAGACGACATCCTTGTCGAAATCGACCTGCGCGAGGTCGACGATCTGGCCGTAGGGGGCCTTGCGGACGGTGGCATCCAGTTTCAACTGCTTCACAGCATCGGTGACCCAGCCTTCGCCAAAGGATTCCCAGGCGATCATCTCGACCCCGCGGGCGCCGAGCATGGTCCACATCGCCATCTCGACAGCGCCGGTATCGGAACCCGGGACAATGCCGATGCGATAATCGGCCGGAACGCCCAGGACGGCGCGGGTCAGGTCAATCGCTTCCTTGAGCTTGGGTATAGCCGGGAATCTTGGCGCAGGGGCCAGACGAAAAACGCGGATTTGCCGGCCGCGTTGCCGGGGTGTTTGTAACCATCGCTGGTATCCTTCCAGATAAGCGCCCCTCGTTGGGGAGGGGTGTCCCACTTACGCTCCTACAGGGCGCGCGGCTCTGGCACAAGCGAGAAAATGCAGCTAATGCGGCGCTTGGGCGCGCAAAAACGACGCGGCTGTTCCCGATCGGAAACA
>JALOTC010000203.1 GCA_025458085.1 Cypionkella sp.
CCGCCGTCGACGACTGCGGTGGTTTGGACAGGGACAAGCCGGAATGAAAGCCGCAATGGCGCGCTTGGTGCAGATACGCTGCGGGGCATGGCGGGGAATGATACGCTTTCGGGCCTTGGCGGGGCGGATCTTCTGGATGGAGGGCCGGGCAGCGACCAACTGTTTGGCGGGGATGGCGCCGACCGTCTGATTGGCGGGACCGAGAACGACACGCTGAACGGCGGGGCTGGGAATGACCTGCTGGAGGATCTGGCGGGCAGCAATCTGTTGGATGGGGGGACGGGGGATGACCGGCTGATCGCAGGGAATGGGCGCGACCGGTTGAATGGCGGCGATGGGAATGACCGTTTGGTTGGGGGCGATGGCAATGACACGCTCTATGGCGGGGCGGGCAATGACCTGTTGGAAGGCCAGTCTGGCGATGATCGTCTGGATGGGGGCGATGGCAACGATACGCTCTATGGCGGAGCGGGGAATGATCTTCTGTTTGGGGTGGGGGGGGCGGACCGGCTGCTGGGCGGGGTTGGCAATGATACGCTGCGGGGCGGGGCGGGGAACGATAGCCTGTTCGGCGAGGCGGGAAATGACCAGCTTTTTGGTGAGGATGGCGCGGATCAGCTTTCCGGGGGCGCGGGCAATGACAGTCTCTATGGCGGACCGGGGAATGACCGTCTTGGCGGGGGCGAGGGGCTTGATCTGTTGGACGGGGGCGAGGGGGATGATCTGCTGGAAGGTTTCGGCGGGAATGACCGCCTTTTCGGCGGGGGCGGGAACGACAGGTTGACGGGCGGGGCGGGGCGCGACCGGCTTGAGGGCGGGGCTGGCAACGACCTGCTTTGGGGCGATTCCGGTAACGATACGCTGATCGGCGGGGCGGGAAATGACCGGCTGACGGGTGGCCAAGGACGTGACAGCCTGACGGGTGGGCCGGGGGCGGATGTCTTTGTCTTTCGGGCCGTGGGGGACAGCCGCCGAGGTGCCGCGAACCATGATGTGATCACTGATTTCACCCGTGGACAGGATCGGATCGACCTGTCTGCCATCGATGCCCATGCCACACGCGCGGGCGATCAGGCCTTTGTCTTTGTCGGAACGGCGCGGTTTTCCGGCACAGCGGGGGAGCTGCGCTATCAGGTTCAGTCGGGACAGGCGGGGGTGATGGTCGAGGTCGATATCAACGGCGACCGGGTGGCCGATGCGCAGATCTTGGTGTCGCGGGTGCAGATGCTTCAGGCTTCGGATTTCATCCTTTAGGGGGCGGGGCTTGGTGGGTGGGGTGCATGGCCTTGCATCCCGGCCCCCTTCCCGCTAACCCCAAACCCCAGATGCGGAGGCTTGATCCATGGACCTGACCGAACTTCGTGGCAAATATATCGAGGCTGTCGCACAGGCGGCGGATGAGGCTGCGCTGGAAGATGTGCGCCTTGCCGCGCTTGGCAAGAAGGGCGAGATCAGCCTGATGATGGCCGCGCTGGGCAAGATGGACCCGGAGGCGCGCAAGGCTGCGGGTGCCGCGCTGAATGTGGTGAAGACCGAGATTGACGCCGCGTTGCGCGCCCGCAAGCAGGGCTTGGCTGATGCCGCGCTGGACGAGAGGCTGCGGTCGGAATGGCTTGACGTGACGCTGCCGGGCAGGCCCCGCCCGCGCGGGACCATCCACCCCGTCAGCCAAGTGATGGAAGAACTGACCGCGATTTTTGCCGATATGGGCTTTTCGGTGGCCGAAGGGCCGCAGGTGGAAAGCGATTGGTATAATTTCGATGCGCTGAACATCCCGCCCGAACACCCCGCGCGGCAGGAACATGATACCTTCTTCATGCATCGGGCCGAAGGCGATGACCGCCCGCCCCATGTGCTGCGCACCCATACCAGTCCGGTGCAGATCCGCGCGATGATGGCCCAAGGCGCGCCGATCCGCGTGATCGCGCCGGGGCGGGTCTATCGCATGGATATGGACCAGACGCATACGCCGATGTTCCACCAAGTCGAAGGCTTGGCGATTGACCGCGATATCAGCATGGCCAATCTGAAATGGGTGCTGGAAGAATTCTGCCGCGCCTTTTTCGAGGTGGATAAGGTGGAACTGCGGTTCCGTGCCAGCCATTTCCCCTTTACCGAACCTTCGGCCGAGGTGGATATCCGCTATTCCAACGTGGGCGGGCAGTTGCGCATCGGCGAAGGCGACAAGTGGATGGAAATTCTGGGCAGCGGCATGGTCCACCCAAAGGTGCTGGCCGCCGCAGGGGTGGACCCGGACCAGTGGCAGGGCTTTGCCTTTGGCCTTGGGATCGACCGGATTGCCATGCTGAAATATGGCATCCCCGACCTGCGCGCCTTCTTTGAAGGCGATCTGCGGTGGTTGCGCCATTACGGCTTTGCCGCGCTGGATATGCCCGATCTGCCGGGTGGCCTTAGCCGCTGACCGGCGCACCGGGCAGCGCGAGAGACACGCCGATGACCACCGCGGCATTGGCCGCCATCAGAAAGCAGATCGTGGCAAAACCCAGCAGCAGGATCAGGCGCAGGGGTTTCCGGCGCTGGATGTCTTTGGGGATATGAAGAATCGGATGTGTCATGGCCATGGGTTTAGCAATCGCTGACAGCCGAAATGTGGCGGTAGGGCGCGTTCAGGGCGACAGGCCGTTTCGCAACCGGAAACTGGTGGTCCTGCCTTTTCCTGCCGCAGCCTTTGCGATAAGGCCCAAGGCAACAGTTTGAAGGGACAAGCGCGATGAAATTCACCCTGTCTTGGTTGAAGGACCATCTGGAGACGACGGCCACGCTTGACGACATTCTCTATGCCCTGACCGATCTGGGACTAGAGGTCGAAGAGGTCGTGAACCCTGCGGCCAAGCTTGCCTCCTTTACCTTGGCCAAAGTGCTTCATGCCGAACAGCACCCCGATGCCGACAGGCTGCGCGTCTGCCGCGTGTTGACGGATGAGGGCGAAAAGCA
>JALOTC010000065.1 GCA_025458085.1 Cypionkella sp.
TTTGCCATGCTGGAAGCGGGGCTGGTGCGGTCCAAGAACGTCACCATGCAGCTGACCAAGAACATCGCGCTCTTTTCCATCGCCGCGATCATGTATTGGCTGGTGGGCTATAACCTGATGTATCCGGGCGATGGCTGGACCATCGCAGGCTATCTGGGGGCCTTTGGGGCGAAATCCATCGGGGGCGACCCTGATCTTGCCACGGGCTACTCGGCGGGTTCGGACTTCTTCTTTCAGTTGATGTTCTGTGCGACCACCGCCTCGATCGTGTCGGGGACGCTGGCCGAACGCATCAAGCTGTGGCCCTTCCTGATCTTTACCGTTGTGCTGACGGCCTTCATCTATCCGATCGAGGCATCGTGGCAGTGGGGCGGTGGCTGGCTGTCGGAAATGGGCTTCTCTGACTTCGCCGGCTCGACGCTTGTTCATGCCGCGGGTGGCTTTGCAGCCTTGGCCGGGGCGATCATCCTTGGGCCGCGTCTGGGCAAATATGGCAAGGACGGTCGCGTCAATGCGATGCCGGGGTCGAACCTGGCACTGGCCACGCTGGGCACGTTCATCCTCTGGCTGGGCTGGTTTGGGTTCAACGGGGCCTCGCAGCTCGCGCTTGGCACGGCGGCCGATGCCAATGCGGTATCTGTGATCTTTGCCAACACCAATATGGCGGCGGCGGCGGGTGCTGTGGCGGCGCTGATCCTGACTCAGGTGATGTACAAGAAGATCGACCTGACCATGGTTCTGAACGGTGCGCTGGCAGGGCTTGTATCGATCACGGCGGGGCCATTGGACCCGACACTGTTTGGCGCGGTCTGGATCGGGGCGATTGGCGGCGTGATCGTGGTCTTTGCCGTGCCGTTTCTTGACAAGATGAAGATCGACGATGTGGTTGGTGCCATTCCGGTTCACCTGATGGCAGGGTTCTGGGGCACGATGGCGGTGCCGTTCTATACCGATGGCACCAGCTTTGTGACGCAGTTCATCGGCTTTGCTTCCATCGGTGTCTTCGTCTTTGTCGTCTCCTTCGTGGTCTGGTCGATCCTGAAGGCGGCCATGGGTCTGCGCCCGACCGAGGAAGAGGAGATGCTGGGTCTGGACAAGGCCGAGCTTGGTCTGGAGGCCTATCCGGAGTTCACCAAGGGCTGACGATCCTCCTCCCCGTCAGTCTGACATCTGGCCCGGGCGCGTGAGTGCCCGGGTTTTTTCATGGGCGGATATGCGGCATCAGCCAGAGGCGGCGAGGCGGTAGCTGACCGCTTCGGCCACATGGGGTTGGCGCACGGTGGCGGAGGCGTCGAGGTCGGCGATGGTGCGGGCGACCCGCAGGATGCGGTGATAGCCGCGGGCCGAGAGGCCAAAGCGATCGGCCGCGCGGGACAGGAGTGCGCGGCCTTCGGCATCGGGGGTGGCGATGTCTTCCAAGAGGCGGCCTTCGGCATCGGCATTGACGCGGTGGCCGGGGTGGTTGGCATAGCGGCGGTCTTGGATCGCGCGGGCGGCGGCCACGCGGGCGGCGATGGTGGCGCTCGACTCCCCCGTGGCGGGCAGGTCGAGGTCTGACCATGCGACCGGCGGCACATCCACGCGCAGATCAAAACGGTCCATCATCGGGCCGGAGATGCGGCCAAGGTAATCCTCGCCGCAGAGGGGCGCCTTGCCGCAGGCGCGGGCGGGTTCGGTCAGATAGCCGCAGCGGCAGGGGTTGGCGGCGGCGAGAAGGAGAAAGCGGCAAGGATAGCGGATATGGGCATTGGCGCGGGCGACCATAACCTCGCCCGTCTCAATCGGCTGGCGGAGTGTTTCCAGCACGGCACGCGGGAATTCGGGGAATTCGTCAAGGAACAGGACGCCGTTATGGGCAAGGCTGATTTCGCCGGGTTTCGCGCCCTTGCCCCCGCCGACGATGGCGGCCATCGAGGCGGTGTGATGTGGTTCGCGAAAGGGGCGGTCGCGGGAAATGCCGCCTTCGTCCAGAAGCCCGGCGAGGGAGTGGATCATGGAGGTCTCAAGCGCCTCTGCCGCCGAAAGGGGGGGCAGGATGCCGGGCATCCGGGCGGCGAGCATGGATTTGCCCGACCCGGGCGTGCCGACCATCAGCATATGGTGGCGGCCTGCGGCGGCGATTTCCATCGCGCGTTTGGCGCGTTCCTGCCCCTTGACCTCGCGCATGTCGCGGGAGGGGGCGGTGGCGGCGACTTCGCCTGCTTCCGAGGGGGTGATCGGCGCTTGGCCGGTGTAGTGGCGCACAACCTCATCAAGGGAGCCCGCGGCCAGCACTTCGGTCGCGCCGACCCAAGCGGCCTCTGCGCCGCAGGCGCGGGGGCAAAGGAGCGCCCGGTCCTCCTCGGCCGCGGTCATGGCGGCGGGGAGCGCGCCGATCACGGGCATGAGCCGCCCGTCGAGCGAGAGTTCGCCAAGGGCGACGGTAGCGGCGATTTCATCGCGGGGCAGAATGTCGATCGCGGCGAGGAGGGAGAGCGCAATCGGCAGGTCGAAATGCGAGCCTTCCTTGGGCAGATCGGCGGGGGCAAGGTTGACGGTGATCTTTTTCGACGGCAGCGCGATGGACATGGATTGAAGCGCGGCGCGGACGCGTTCCTTTGCCTCGCTGACCGCTTTGTCGGGCAGGCCCACGACGGAAAAGCCGGGCAGGCCGGGGGAGAGGGCGCATTGCACCTCGACCAAGCGCGCCTCGACCCCTTCGAAGGCCACTGTATAGGCTGTTGCCACCATCTGCCTGTCCCCTCTGCCCCGAGGGTCAGGGGTAAGGCGGTAGGGTTAGCGAAGGGTTAACGGCTGCCGACCAGCGCCATGAAGGCAGGCCATGCCTCGGGGTCGGCCACGGTTTTGTCGCGGCAAAAGGCGTTGCAGAAGCCGAAGCGGCGGCCGTGCAGTTCAAGCGCATGGGTAACGGGCGCGCCGGAATAGGGGCAGGTGGCGTTTTCCGCCTCCGCCCCCTCGACCGCGCGGGCGGGGAGGGGCGTGGGGCCGGGCCAGGGGCGGGTGGGATAGTCGCGGCGATAGATCGGTTGATCCGCCCCATCGACCAACCCCATCGCGCGCCAGCGGCGGAAGGAGGGATGCGCCAGATGCGCGGTGACATAGGCCATCGCGGCGGGCGTGGCGGGCAGGTTATAGGTGGCGATGCGCGTTGCCACGGGAGCGAACATCGCATCTGCCGCGGAATAGGCCCCGCAAAGCCAAGGCGTTTGGCTGCCCGTTTCTGCGCGTGCCCATGACCAGATCGTATCAAGCCGGGCGAGATCGGCCAGCACCTCGGGCGGCGGAGCGCAGTCGGTATAACTGACGCGCAGGTTCATGGGGCAATGGCTGCGCAGCGCGGTGAAGCCTGCGTGCATCTCTGCCGCCAGAACGCGGGCGATGGCGCGGGCCTTGGGGTCCTTGGGCCACAGCCCTGCCTCGGGGTGGCGGGAGGCCAGTTCTTCGGCAATGGCGATGGTTTCGGGGACGACCGTGCCTTCGGGCGTGCGCATCGTGGGGGCGGTGCGCGCGGGGGGGAAGTGCCGCAGGAGATTGGGCAATTCGTCGGTGTAGAGCCGCGCGTGGTGGAGTTTGACGGGGATGTCGAAAGCATCGAAGAACAGCCAGCCGCGGAGGGACCAACTGGAATAGGCGCGGTCGCCGATGACAAGATCATAGGGGGCGGGCATGGGCATCCTTTCCATCGGTTGGGGGGAGCCTAGGGGAATTTTGCTGCATCTGCCAAATGCCGATTTGTGGGGCCACCCATCACGGAAGGTGATTGAGTGCGCCAAGCTGCCATGCACCATCATGGCGGAGGTCGGTGACAGAGAGGTTGTCGATCCGATGGCTGAAGGCTTGGGTCGCAGTCAGGCCGAGGCAGAGTTGCAGCGTGGCGAGGATCGCGCCGAAATGGCAGACGACGATCACATCGCCAGTGGGCAGGCGGTTCAGCGCAAGGCTAATGCGGGCCAGCACATCGTTCCAGCTTTCGCCACCTGGCGGGCGGATATCGCCGGGGGTTTCCCAGAAGGCGCGGATGTGGTCGGGCGCCTCTGCCTCGATCTGTGCGAAAGCGCACATTTCCCATGCGCCAAAGTGAATCTCCCTCAGGGCCGGATCATGCGGCAGGCGGGACCGCCCCGGCGTGGCAAGGGCATCGGCGGTGGCCGTGGCGCGGGCGAGATCGGAGGAGACCAGCGCAGCGGTTGAGGGCAGGTGGCGTGACAGCCGGGCGAGTGAGTCGGCATCCGACAGATCGGCGGGCAAATCTGTCCAGCCAACCATACACTTTGCATGTGTGGGGCCGTGGCGGACGAGGTGGAGGTGCCTCATTTCAAGGCATCCGGCATCTGGCCCTTGAGCGCGAAGGGCAGCCCCGCCATGACGCCCAGAACCAGCCCGGCCTGTGCGGCAAGGCGTTGGTTCAATCGGCCTTGAGCATCCCTAAACTCCCGTGCCAGCTTGTTTTCTGGCACAATGCCCCAACCGGTTTCATTGGAGACAATGACCACGGGGCAGGGGCAGTCGGCAAGGGCGGAAAGGAGCTTTTCCGACTCGACTTCCAGATCGGAACCTGAAAGGAGATGGTTGGAGAGCCAAAGCGTCGCACAGTCCAGCAAAAGTGTAAACTTAGGTTGACACTTGGCCAGGATGGGCGCAAGGTGCAATGGCGCTTCGATGGTATTCCAGCCATCGCCGCGATCTTGAATGTGACGATCTATGCGCGCCCGCATCTCGTCATCAAAAGCCTGGGCTGTGGCCAGGTAATACCGTGGCCTGCCTGACAAGACGACCAAACGCTCGGCAATCCGGGACTTGCCCGAACGTGCCCCCCCGATGACGAGAGTCAGCGGGGGAAGAGAAAAAGTCGATACCTCAAGTGATCCGGCAGAGGTCACGTTGCGTAGAACCTTTCAATAAGCGGGCAAGATCCCGCAACTAAATTGCGACTGGGGGTTCGAAGATGGCACTGGACGGATATAGCGACCAAACCATGTCCCGCCAAGCGATGAAGGCGGAACTGCTTGATGCGGAAACGGAATTGCGCCTTGCCTATGCGCTATATGCGCCTCGCGATTGCGATGGCCGCGAAGTTCCGCCGTTATGGCGCGCCGATGAGTGATCTGATCCAAGAGGCGAGCCTTGGCCTGATGAAGGCCGCCGACAAATTTGATCCGGATCGCGGTGTGCGCTTTTCCACCTATGCCGTCTGGTGGATCAAGGCGAGCATTCAGGATTATGTGATGCGGAACTGGTCCATGGTGCGGACTGGGTCCACCAGCAGCCAGAAGGCGCTGTTCTTCAACCTGCGCCGTGTGCAGGCAAAGCTGGAGCGCGAGGCTGCGCAGCGCGGCGAAACGCTGGATCAATTCCAATTGCGGCAGATGGTGGCGACCGAGGTCGGCGTGCCGCTGGCGGATGTGGAGATGATGGAGGGGCGGCTGTCCGGCTCTGACTTCTCGCTCAATGCCACGCAATCGTCGGATGAGGACGGGCGCGAATGGATTGACGCGCTGGAGGATGACGCGCCACAGGCTGCGGAATCTGTCGAGGCGATGCATGACACCGACCGTCTGCGCGGTTGGCTGGTGCGGGCGATGCAATCGCTGAACGCGCGGGAGCGGTTTATCGTGACCGAGCGCAAGCTGCGCGATGAGCCGAGGACGCTGGAGTCCTTGGGCGAGGAACTGGGCCTGTCGAAAGAGCGTGTGCGCCAGTTGGAGGCGGCAGCTTTTGCCAAGATGCGGCGGAGTCTGGAAAACCAGAGCCGCGAGGTGCATCACTTCCTCGCATGAGGATTTTGGCCCTGCTTTTGACCGTTGGGCTGCCCGCTTGGGCGGCCCCGGTTGACACGGATGCGCTCGATGCCTTGCCGCCTGCCGAGGTGGTGGTTCTGGGCGAGGTGCATGACAACCCCGAACATCACCTAAACCAAGCGCGGGCTGTAGCGGCTTTGCGCCCAAAGGCCGTGGTCTGGGAAATGATCCCGAGGGATTTCGCTGTGCCTGCCGATGTTGCGGATCATGCTACGCTGGCCGAGGCGCTTGAGTGGCAGGCGCGGGGCTGGCCGGATTTCGCCATGTATCACCCGATTTTCCTCGCCGCGCCTGAGGCGCGCCATTATGGGGCCGAGATTGACCGTGCCGCCGCGCGCAAGGCCATGAGTGAAGGGGCCTTGGCGGTGATGCCGGATGGCGCGCGCTTTGGGCTGGACCTGCCGCTGCCGCCCGAGGAGCAGGCCGCGCGCGAGGCGGAGCAGCAAGAGGCGCATTGCAATGCCATGCCGACCGAGCTTTTGCCCGCTATGGTAGAGGCGCAGCGTCTGCGCGATGCGGCTTTGGCCGAGGCTGTGCTTCGCGCCTTGGAAGAGGTGGGGCCACCCGTTGCTGTGATTACCGGCACCGGCCATGCGCGCAAGGATTGGGGCCTGCCTGCGGTTTTGGCCTTTGCCGCGCCAGAGTTGCGAGTTCTGTCCATCGGGCAAATGGAAACGGAACCGGGGGGGGATGCACCTTTTGACCTTTGGCTTGTGACCCCGCCGGTGGATCGGGGCGATCCTTGCGCGGCGTTCCGTTAGGGCCGGGGTGTTGAGTTTGGTGGCTTGCGCGCCTAACGTCGCGCAGGACAAGCTGAAGGGCGCGTGATGCTGGCCGGAAAACGCATACTCCTGATCATTGGCGGCGGGATCGCGGCCTACAAGGCGCTGGAACTGATCCGGCTTTTTTCGAAAGCGGGGGCCTCGGTCGTGCCGGTGCTGACGCGGGCGGGCGAGCAGTTCGTGACGCCGCTTTCGGTTTCGGCCCTTGCCGGGGCGAGGGTGCATCAGGAGTTGTTCGACCTGACGGCTGAGGCCGAGATGGGCCATATCCAACTGTCGCGCGCCGCCGATCTGGTGGTGGTCGCCCCCGCGACGGCGGATTTGTTGGGCAAGATGGCGACGGGGCGGGCGGATGACCTTGCCTCGACCCTGCTTATGGCCACCGACAAACGGGTGTTGGTCGCGCCTGCGATGAATGTTCGGATGTGGCAGCATCCGGCGATGCGGCGGAACATGGCGTTGCTGGCGGGCGATGGTGTGGCGGTGGTTGGCCCCGATGCGGGGGAAATGGCCTGTGGCGAATTCGGGCCGGGGCGCATGGCAGAGCCGCCCGCGATTGTCGCGGCGGTAGAGGCGATGCTGGGGGCCGGGCCTTTGGCGGGGCGGCATGTGCTGGTGACCTCTGGCCCCACGCATGAACCAATTGATCCGGTGCGCTTTATCGCCAACCGATCCTCTGGTGCGCAAGGCACGGCGCTGGCAGCGGCCTTGCGCGATCTGGGCGCGCGGGTGACCTTTGTCACCGGGCCTGCGACCGTGCCGCCCCCTGTGGGGGTGGCGGTGGTGCGGGTGGAAACGGCGCGCGAGATGCTGGGGGCGGTAGAGGCGGCCTTGCCCGCCGATGCGGCGGTGATGGCTGCGGCGGTGGCGGATTGGCGCGTGGCCAATGCGGGCGCGCAGAAGATGAAGAAGGATGGCTCTGGCCGCGCCCCGGCGCTGGAATTCGCGGAAAACCCCGACATTCTGGCGCGGGTGTCGCAGGGGGCCAATCGCCCGAAACTCGTCATCGGTTTTGCTGCCGAGACGGAGAAGGTGGTGGAGCATGCGACCGCCAAGCGTGCCCGCAAGGGGTGCGATTGGATCGTGGCCAATGATGTCAGCCCCGAGACCGGGATCATGGGCGGGTCGGAAAATGCCGTGGTTCTGATTTCGGCCGAGGGGGCCGAGGTCTGGCCGCGCATGGGCAAGGATGCGGTGGCGCGGCAACTGGCCGAGCGCATCGCGGGGGCTTTGGCATGACCCCGGTTCTGCGGGTGCTGCGCGAGGATTGGGCGGATGCGGCGCTGCCTCTGCCTGCTTATGAAACCCCCGGTGCGGCTGGGGCCGATCTTCGCGCCAACCTGCCGCCCGAGATGCGGGAGGCAGGGCTGACCCTGCGCCCGATGGAGCGGGTGATTTGCCCCACGGGTTTGCGCGTGGAAATCCCGCCTGGCTATGAGATGCAGATCAGGCCGCGCTCTGGCCTTGCGGTGAAGCACGGGATCACCCTGCCCAATACCCCCGGAACGATCGACAGCGATTATCGCGGGCCGCTTGGCGTGGCTTTGGTCAATCTTGGGGCGGAGCCTTACACGATCCATCACGGCGACCGTATCGCGCAGATGGTCGTGGCCCCGGTGGTGCAGGTGGCCTTTGAAATTGTGGACAGCCTTTCCGCCACTGCGCGGGGAGAGGGCGGCTTTGGGTCGACCGGGCGGAACTGAGGGGCGGAACTGAGGGGCGGGGCGGATGCTTTTGGTTCTGGCGATGGCGGCGGCGCTGTGGGGTATTGGCGCGGTGATGGGCACGCCTGCGCGGCTGCGGTTCAGCATGATCGCGGGGCTTTGGGTCGCGGTGGTGCTGGCGCAACTGGCGCTGCCCGAAGGCAATGGCCTGCGCGAGGCGACGGGGGGCGATGCGCGGGCCTGGCTGGCGCTTGGCGCGGTGGCGGCTGTGGTCTTGGCCTATCGGGCCGGACTTGGCGCCTTGCGCCGCAAGGCGGTTGCGGCAGAGCCGAAAGAGGCGCCGCGCCCCGACAAGTTCCGCGAGGCGGAGCTTGACCGCTATGCCCGCCACATCCTGCTGCGCGAAATTGGCGGGCCGGGGCAAAAGCGGCTGAAGGCGGCGAAAGTGCTGGTCGTGGGCGCGGGGGGCCTTGGGTCGCCTGTGCTGCTTTACCTTGCGGCGGCGGGGGTGGGGACGATCGGCGTGATTGATGCCGATGTGGTGGAGACGTCGAACCTGCAACGGCAGGTGATCCATACCGATGCGCGGATCGGGATGCCCAAGGTCTTTTCGGCCGAGGTCGCGATGCGGGCGATCAACCCTTTTATCGAGGTGCGCCCCTATAACCGGCGGCTGGATGAGGCGGTGGCGGCGGAACTGATCGCCGATTATGACCTTGTGCTGGATGGGACGGATAATTTCGACACCCGCTATCTGGTGAACCGGGTCTGCGCGCAACTGGGCAAGCCCTTGATCGCGGCGGCGATCACGCAATGGGAAGGGCAATTGTCGCTTTATGACCCTGCTGCGGGAGGGCCGTGCTTTGAATGCGTGTTCCCCACGCGGCCAGCGCCGGGCATGGTGCCGACCTGTGCCGAGGCGGGGGTGGCCGCACCCTTGCCCGGCGTGATCGGCGCGATGATGGCAATGGAGGCGGTCAAGCAGATCACCGATGCGGGCGAAGGGTTGCGCGGCCGGCTGATGATTCACGATGCGCTTTATGCCGAGACGCGGGTGATTGCGGTGAAGCCGAGGGCAGGATGCGCGGCTTGTGGGGGGGCGGTCTAGGCTTAACCCCGGTCCGCATTGGCCAAGGCCATTGCCTTGGCCACTTCGTCGTCTTGCCCCTTACCCGTCAAACCGCCAGCTTGAGGCGGTGACGCCGCCGAACAGGCCCTTGTCGTGATAGACCTTGGTCGCTTTGGCCCCCTCTGCCGCGCCAAGCGCAACGAAAAGGGGAACGAGGTGATCTTCTTCCTTGTGGCAGATGCGCGCAAAGGGGGCGCTTTCCCAACCGACCATCGCGGCAGAGCGCAGCTCTGGGGCCTGTGCCAAGGCCGTGGTCAGCCATGCATCAAAGGCCTCGGACGGCTCCTTTGCCCCCGGCCCGAAAAGGCGCAGGTTGTGGTAGGACAGGCCCGAGCCGATGATCAGCACGCCTTCATCCCGCAAGGGCGCCAGCGCGCGGCCAAGGGCCAGATGATCCGCCGGATCATAGCCCTTTCGTAGCGAAATCTGGAACAGAGGCACATCGGCTTCGGGATACATCACATAGGCCGGCACAAAGGTGCCGTGGTCAAAGCCCTGCGTGGTATCCAGCCGCACGGGCAGGCCAGCGGCGCGGATCAGGTCGGCCGCGCGGGCGGCGATGTCGGGCGCGCCGGGGGCGGGATAGACGACATCATAGGTATGCTTGGGAAAGCCGTTGTAATCATAGACCATCGGCGGCTTGGCCGAGGTCATGACGGCAAAGCTGTCATCCTCCCAATGGCCCGAGATCATCAGGATCGCGCGGGGCCGTTCGGGAAGATCGCGCACCATCTGGCGGAAGCTTTCCTCCAGATTGGCGAACATCGCGCGCCAATCATCCATCCAAGGCCAAGGGCCGCCACCGTGGCTGATGAAATAGGTGGGCATCTGGGTCATGGTCATCTCTCCGCCGTGATGGGGGGAAGATGCGCCTTGGCCCGCCCTTGTGCAAGAAAGGAGGCAGGTCCAGAATGAGCGTGTGATGGTGCAAGATTGCACAAAAAGGCCAAGGCTTGCCGGGGCCAAGGGGCCGCGCCATATTGCGCGGCAATGTATTCGTGACAGGGAGCCTTCCATGACCACTGCTGCCGCCGTTTTCGGCCTGACCCTCGCCCTTGCCCCCGCCATCTTTACCGCTGCTGCCTTTGCCCAGGACTTGCCCGATCTGGGCGGGCGGGAAGTGGTGATCGTGACGGAAAACGCCTATCCGCCCCTGCAATTCGTGGATGGGTCGGGCGCGGCGATTGGCTGGGAATATGATGCTGTGGCGGAATTGGCCAAGCGGCTGAACTTTGTGCCGAAATATGAGAATATCTCGTGGGATGCGATGATCGCGGCGGTCAGCGAAGGCCAGTTCGACATGGGCATGACCGGCATCACCATCCGCGATGACCGCAAGGAAATGGTCGATTTTTCCGACAGCTACATGACCAGCGAGATGGTGATGATGGTGCGCGGCGATGAGGATCGGTTCACAGATGCCGCAAGCTTTGCCGCCAATGCAGACCTTTTGATGGCCGCACAGCCCGGTACGACGCCCTTCTATGTGGGCGTCTATGAGGTGCTGGACGGGAACGAGGCGAACCCGCGGATCAAGCTGTTTGAAACCTTCGGCGCCACGGTCGAGGCGTTGCGTGCGGGCGATGTGGACCTTGTGCTGACCGATGGCACGGCAGGCGCGGGCTATGTGGAGGCGTCGAACGGCGGGTTGAAGATCGTCGGCGAAAAGCTCGGGACCGAGGATTTCGGCTTCATCTTCCCCAAAGGGTCTGACCTTGTCGCCCCGATGAATGCGGGGATTGCCGCGCTGCGGGCCGATGGCACGCTGGATGCGCTGAATACCAAGTGGTTCCTCGAGTATAAGATGGGTCAATGATCCACCGCGCCCGGCGCGGCCTTTGCCCATGACCCCAAACCCGAAACCGGACAAGGATTTTCCTTGGTGGCTGGTGGTGCTTGGCACCACCGGCCTTTGGCTGTTCTATGAGGTGCTGACGACCGAGGTTTATGCCGCAGCGCTGAACACGCTGATGAAGGGTGTGGGCATCACCATAGGCGTGGCAGTCGTGGCCTATCTGGGGGCTTGCCTGATCGGCCTCGGCCTTGCGGTCATGGGGCTGTCGCGTTTCATGATCCTGCGCCAGATCGCGCGGCTTTATATCGAGGTGATGCGGGGCGTGCCGATCATCGTGCTGCTGCTCTATGTGGCCTTTGTTCTGGCCCCGGCGGGCGTGGCGGCGGTGAATTGGGTACTGGAACCCCTGGGGATGGAACCCGTGCGGACGCGCGACTTCCCCCTGATCGCGCGGGCGGTGATTGCCTTGATGCTCGCCTATTCCGCCTTTCTGGCCGAGATTTTCCGGGCCGGGCTTCAGGCAGTGGACAGGGGCCAGATCGAGGCGGCAGAGGCGCTTGGCCTGAACGGCTGGCAGCGGTTCCGCCACATCGTCTTTCCGCAGGCGTTTCGGATGATCCTGCCGCCTTTGGGCAATGATTTCGTGGCAATGGTGAAGGATAGCTCGCTGGTCAGCGTGTTGGGCGTGATGGATATCACGCAACTGGCCAAGGTGACGGCTGCAGGCAATTTCCGGTATTTCGAGACGTATAACGTGGCGGCGTTGCTTTACCTCACCATGACGATCGGCCTGTCGATCATCCTGCGCCAGATTGAGGTGCGCCTGCGCGCAAGGACGGCCCGTTAGGGGCCGCCGCCCCGCGTTTAGTCGGCGCTGCGCAAGACCTGTGCCGGACGGGCGGCAAGGGGGCGGAGCGCGAAGGCCAGCCCCGCGAGAAGCGTGGCGATAACGCCCCCCAATACGATGGCAATGGCCGAGATGGGTTCAAACCGATAGCCCGTTTCCATGACAAAGGTCATGACCGCCCAGCCCGCAAGCCCGCCCGCGACGATGGCCACAGCCCCCGCTGCCGCTCCCATAAGGGCAGAGCGGAGCGCGAAGCTGAGGAGAATACGCCCGCGCGTGGCCCCGAGCACTTTGAGGATCGAGGCCTCATAGACCCGCGCGCGTTCGCCCGCCGCCGCCGCGCCGATGAGCACGACAAAGCCGGTGACAAGCGTGGCGGCGGCGGCCCAGGCTGTGGCGGTGGCGATGGCCGACAGCGCCTCGGCCACGCGGTCCACCGCCTCTTTCACGCGGATGGCGGTGACATTCGGCATCTCGCGCTGGATATCGCGCAGGATCGTCGCCTCGGCCTCGGGCGTGGCATAGACGGTGGCGATATGGGTATGGGGCGCGCCTTGAAGCGCGGCGGGGTTGAAGGTCATCACAAAGCCCATCCCGGCAGAGGAGAAATCGACCTGCCGAAAGCTGGTGATCGTGGCGGTGATGTCGCGGCCAAGGATGTTGACGGTGATCTGATCGCCGAGTTTCAGGCCGAGTTCGCCCGCCTCCTCGGCCGCAAAGCTGACCTGCGGGTCGCCCGCGTAATCGGCTGGCCACCACGTGCCTTCGGTCACGGTGGTCCGTTCATCGGGCTGTGCGGCATAGGTCACGCCACGGTCGCCGCGCACGACCCAATGTTCGCCCGCAACCTCGCGCGCGTTTTGGCCGTTGATCTGGGTCACCACGCCGCGCAGCATCGGCGCGCTATCCACCCGGCTGACTGCGGGGTCGCCCGTGGTGCGGGCAAGGAAGCCGTCGATCTGGTCAGGTTGGATATCGACGAAGAAGAACGAAGGCGCGCGGTCGGGCAGGTCCGTCTGGATAGCGGAACGCAGGTTCGCCTCGATCTGACCCACGGCGGCAAGGACCGAGAGGCCAAGGCCGAGCGAAAGGACGACCGAGGTTGCCTCTGTCCGCGGGCCGCCGATCGCGCCAAGCGCGAGGCGGAGTGCCACACGGCCACGGGCGAGCGTGGCGCGGGCAAGCCGTGCCGCAAGGCGGCGCAGGCCCCATGCGGCGAGGGCGAGCACGGCGAGTGCGCCTGCGACCCCACCCGCCGCGCCAAGCGCCAGTTCCGGCACGCCAGAGAACAGGACCGCACCGCCGACAAGCAGCGCAAGAAGGCCCGCCACGGCAATGGCTGCGGGCCAGCCTGCCCAACCTTCACGCCCTGCGCCGCGATAGAGCGCGGCGGCGCGCACGGCACGGGTGCGGGCCAAGGGCCAGAGGGTGAAGAGAAAGGCGGTGACAAGGCCGTAGAAAGCGGCCTCCATCAGCGGGAGGGGGTAGAGCGCAAAGACGACCGGCAGGGGCAGCATGGCGGAGAGGAGAGGCGCGAGGAGGAGGGGAATGCCTGCGCCAAGGATCAACCCCAAGGTCACGCCGATGCCCGCCAGAACGGCGATTTGCAGAAGATAGATGCGGAAGATCGTGCCGCCTTCGGCCCCCAGCGTTTTCAGTGTGGCGATGGTGGCGACCTTGCCTTCCAGATAGGCACGCACCGCAGCAGAGACGCCGACCCCGCCCACGGCCAGCCCTGCGAGGCCCACGAGGATGAGGAAAGAGCCCATGCGGTCCACAAAACGCTCTACCCCCGGTGTCGCGCGGCGGCTGTCTTGCCAGCGCATCCCCTTGTCTTGAAACGCGGATTCCGCCGCAGCCTCGGCCTGTGCGAGGTCGGTTCCCGGTGGCAGAAGCAGGCGGTATTCCGTTTCATAGAGCGAGCCGGGGCCGAGGAGACCGGAATTCGCCAGATCGGCGGTCAGAACCATGGTGCGCGGGCCGAGGGAGAAGCCTTGGGTCGCGCTATCGGGTTCGCGGACAAGCACCGCGCCAAGGCGGAAGTCTTGCACGCCAAGGCGGAATGTATCGCCCGGCTCTAGACCCAGACGGTCCACCAGAACGCGGTCCAACACAGCGCCGGGGAGGCCGTTTGCGGGGGCGAAGGCTTCGGCGAGCGGGATTGGCGGGTCCAGCACGACCTCTCCCAGCAGGGGATAGGCGGAATCGACGGCCTTGACTTGAGTCAGTGCGCTATCGTCGCCCACAAGGGCCATGGAGCGGAAATCCACCACTTCGGAGACGGCGGTGGCGATGCTGTCCATATAGGCGCGCTCTGCTTCATCCGCGAAGCGATAGGTGAATTCCATCTGCGCATCGCCGCCCAGAAGGATGCTGCCCTGATCGCGCAGGCCCGCCTCGATTGCGGCGCGGACCATGCCGACGGCGGCAATAGCCATCACGCCAAGTGCAAGGCAGGCAAGGAAAATCCGAAAGCCGCGCAGGCCACCGCGCAGTTCACGCCGGGCGAGCCGCCATGCAAGGGAAAGGCCGGTCATTCCGCAGCCGCCTTTGCGGCGCGGTCTTCGCCGACGATGCGGCCATCGGCAAGGCGCACCACCCGGTCGCAGCGCGCAGCCAGTTCGGGCGCGTGGGTGACAAGGACCAGCGTGGCCCCGTGGCGGTCGCGCAGACCAAAGAGCAGGTCCATGATCGCCTGCCCGTTGACGCCATCGAGGTTACCCGTGGGTTCATCGGCCAGAAGGATCGCGGGCCGGGGTGCTGCGGCGCGGGCCAAGGCCACGCGCTGCTGTTCGCCGCCCGACATTTGCTTGGGGTAATGGTCGATCCGCGCGCCGAGGCCCACGGCTTTCAACTCTGCCTCGGCCCGTGCGAAAGCATCGGGGACGCCCGCAAGTTCAAGCGGGACCGCGACATTTTCCAGCGCGGTCATGGTGGGGATCAGGTGGAAGGATTGAAACACGACGCCCATATTCTGCCGCCGAAAACGGGCAAGCGCGTCTTCGTCCATCGCGGTCATGTCTTGGCCAAGCGCGCGGACGCTGCCGCCTGTGGCGCGCTCTAGCCCACCCATGAGCATCAAGAGCGAGGATTTGCCCGAACCGGAGGGGCCGATGAGGCCCAGGGTTTCCCCTCGCGCAACGGTGAGGTCCAGGCCCTTGAGGATCTCGACCGGGCCTGCATTTCCTGCAAGGGTAAGTTTGGCCCCTTTCAGTTCGAGAACCGATCCATCCATGACGCTGTCCCTTTCATTTCGCACACTGGCATATGGCGCGATGCGCCTTGGCCGCAACCTTGCCTTCACGGCCCTGTTACCGGTTTCTGCGGCCTTTGCCGAGGAACCTGTGCAAATTCTGGCACTTGGCGACAGTTTGACCGCCGGTTACGGCCTGCCGGAGGGGGAGGGGTTGGTGCCGCAGGTGAATGGGTGGATGCAGGACAAGGGTCATGCGGTGACCTTGGTGAATGCGGGGGTGTCGGGGGATACCTCGGCCGGGGGGCTGTCGCGCCTTGCGTGGTCCTTGCAGGAGGGGATCGGCGCGATGATGGTGATCTTGGGCGGGAATGACCTGTTGCGGGGGCTGCCGCCCGAGGTGACGCGGGCCAATATCGCGGCGATCCTGACCGAGGCGCAGGCGCGGGGTTTGCCTGTCCTACTGGTCGGCATGGAGGCGCCGGGGAACTTTGGCCCTGAATATAAAGAGAAATTTGACGGGCTTTACCCGGAACTCGCCGCCGAATTCGGCGCGCTGTATGAGAAAAGCTTTTTTAGGCTGATCGATCCGGAGGCGGCTGATCCCGGGGCGATTGCGGCCTTTATGCAGGCCGATGGCATCCACCCGAATGCCGAAGGGGTGCGGGTGATCGTGGAAAAACTGGG
>JALOTC010000204.1 GCA_025458085.1 Cypionkella sp.
TCTTCCTTTGCGAAGGCCGCGCCAACCGGTGCTGACCTTTCAGATGAGAGAGGGCACAGACAAAAGGGGGGGCGATCACTCTGCCGGGGCGACACCTTCGCCACCGCTCCGCCGGCGCAGAGCGCGGATCGCTGGCAGGGCAAAGAACAGGAGGGCGAGAGCCATGAACGCCCCCGACAAAGGCCGTTCCACGAAGGCCAGCACATTGCCCTGTTCGGCAATCAGCGTCTGGCGGAAGCTCCGCTCCATGATCGGGCCAAGCACCAGCGCCAGAACCATCGGGGCCAGCGGGTAATCCGCCTTGCGCAGCAGGAACCCCAGCACCCCAAAGATCAAGATCAGCCAGACATCGATCATTCGGCCATTTGGCGCATAGCCCCCCACGATGCAGAGCACGAACACCACGGCACAAAGCACCGTGAACGGCATCCGCAGCGCCCAAGCAAAGAAGGGGATCATGGCGAGCATCAGAATGAGCGACACAAGATTGGCCGTGTAGAAGGAGGAAATCAGACCCCAGACAAATTCTGGCCGCTCGATGAACAGCATAGGCCCCGGCATCAGACCCCACATCACCATCCCGCCCAGGCGGTTTCCGGCGCGACCACGCCTTCGATATTGCCCTTGCCAAAGCTATCGGGCTTTTTCGATAGCGACTTTGCCATCCCATAGGACATCAGCGCCGCGGGGGTCGCGCCTGCTGCGGGCAGGGTGCCCACGAAAAATCCCAGCATCGAAGAGAAGGACATGGTGCGCCAGCTGCGAAACACCTCGCGCATGCCGCGCAGAATATCCATGAAGCCCACCTTGGCCTGCACCGGCTGCCCCCCGTGGCCCTTCTGCTCCACCGTCCAGAGCAATTCACCCACGCCATAGACACCAATGGCGATGACGAGGAAGCCGATCCCGGCATAAAGCCCCGGCAGGTCAAAGAACACCAGCCGCGGCTGGCCCGAGATCAGGTCCAACCCCACGGTCGACAGCACAAGGCCAAAGGCGATCATGGCGATGGTCTTGAACACATCCTCGCCGCCCAAGGCGACAAAAGTGGAAAAGGCCATCAATACCAATGCGAATTCCTCCGCCGGGCCAAAGGCCAGCGCGAATTCCGATAGCGGCACGGCGAACAGCGTAAAGAGCACAATCGCCACCGTCCCCCCCACGAAAGACGCGGTCGCAGCCCCAATCACGGCAAGCCCCGCCTGCCCGTTCATCGCCATCGGTCGCCCGTCAAAGGTGGTGGCCACCGCCGCGGAATCGCCGGGCATCCCCAGCAGGATAGAACTCAGCGCCCCGCCATACATCGCGCCGTAATAGAGCGCGGCGAGGAAGATCATCGCCGACACCGGCGGCACGATGAAGGTCATCGGCAGCACGATCGCCACCCCATTGACCGGCCCCAACCCCGGCAACGCGCCGATAAAGATACCCGCGAGCACCCCCAAAACCACGATCAGAAGGTTCAACGGCAGAAGCGAGGTGCCAAAGCCCTGCGCCAAAAGCGATAGCGTATCCATGGGCCTGTCCTTAGAAGAAGATTGCGTAAAGCGGGATGAACAGCGGCTCGGTAATGCCCTTGGGCAAAAGCGCCTTGGCCGTCACCTCGAAGAAGAAGAACATGGTCAGCAGCGTGCCCACGGTAAGCGAGAGCGTCAGCCTCCAGCCATGCTTCGCAAAGGGGCGCAGATACCAGATCATGAAGGCCCCAATGGCGATATAGGCGCCAAGGATCGGCATGGCGATGGCGGTCAGGACCAAGGCCAGCGTGATCAGGAACACATCGCGCAGGGTAGACGTCTGAAAGAACTTCTGCGGCGCATGGGCCAGCACCGCGCGGACAAAGGTGATGGCAGACACCACCGCCAGCACCGCGCCAAGCCAGAAGGGGAAAGCCCCACCCCCCGGACCCTGCCCCTCGGTCCAGCCGATGGGAAGGGCCGTGGCATACCACATGCAGGCAAGGCCAAATCCCATCAGGGAAAGGGCGATCAGGCTTTCGGCACGCAGCATGGGCAAAGTCCTTCTGTCAAAGACGCCGTGTCAAACCTGTCCTGCAAAGGGCGCGCGCTTGCCGCGCCAAGAGGTGGTGCCACCCAGCGGAAAACCCGCGCGAGGAAGCGTCAGGAAAGAGGCGTTGGGAAAAGGCCGGGCCGGATGCTGGGGGCATCGGCCCGGCCAAACGGCACAGATCCGGTCAGGACCCTTTCAACTCACCCATCGACTTCAGAAGATCAGCATGTTTCTGCCGTTCCGCGAGGAAGTAATCCTGCAAGGCCTGCCCGGTCAGCACCTCACCCACCAGCGCATTCTCGGCCAGATAGGTCTGCCATTCCTCGTTTTCCGACAGGCGCTGGAACAGGTCGGTGTAATAGGCAACCGCCTCGGCGGGCATGCCGGGGGGCGCGACAAAGCTGCGCTGCATCGTATATTCCAGCGGATGCCCAAGCTCGATCATGGTCGGTACATCCTCCATGCCCTTGATCCGCTCGGCAGTCAGCGCCGCGATGGGGCGCATCTTGCCCGCCTTGTAAAAGCCCATGGCTTCCGACGGGTTGTTGACGGTCGCATTCACATGGTTGCCCACAACCGCCTTGGCCACATCCCCGCCCCCGTCAAAGGGAACATAGGTGAATTTGATGCCAAACTGCTGCTCCAGCATCGCGGTCACAAGGCTGTCCTCCTGCCCCGTTCCCGTCCCGCCCATCTTGAACGTGCCATCGCCCGCCTTCACAGCCTCCACGAACTGATCCAACGTCTCAATCCCGCTATCGGCATTGACCCAGAGCACAAACGTATCCAGCGCGAGCCGCGCCACGGGCGTGAATTCGGCGATATCGACGCCAATCTCGGTCCGCAGCGGCGTGGTGTAATAGCTGTTCAGCGTCGCCATGATGACATGGGGGTCGCCCGCCTTGTCGACCATATAGCGCAGCGCTTCCGCGCCCGACCCGCCGCCCTTGTTCACGGGCAGGATCGGCATATTGGTCATGCCTTCCTTCTGGATGATCGACTGGATCAGCCGCCTCGGCAAAGGCCGGCAGGCCCGAGGAGAGAAGCGCCACCATGGCAAGGCTCATCGCGCCGCGGCGCGTAAATCTGTGAAGCATGTAAAATTCCTCCCGCAAGGGTTGCATCTCTGTTTCAAGGAAAGGCACGCATCTTCGGCGCTGTCAGAGGTTCCCTGCCGCAAAAGCTAGCGGCGCGGGGAAAAGACGGAAGGAGGTCGTAACAAAATTGCGCAAAAAAGAAGTTGGCATGTAAATCATTTCGCCTACACTCACAAAAGTTGTAAATTTGTAGGTAACCGCCATTGCGGCAGATGCCGCCACGGGGCCAAAGATGCGCAAGACCCTGATCGGATCGCAATTGCGCCAGTTGCGCCGCCTCAACCGCCAGTCACAGGCGGAAATGGCGGCACGGCTCGGCATCAGCCCAGCCTATGTCAACCTGTTGGAAAACAACCAGCGCAGTCTCTCGGTGCAGGTCCTCATGGCCCTGACCGAGGCTTATGGCGTCGATTGGCGCCATCTGGTCCGCGATGATGAGGCGGGGCTGCTGCCCGACCTCCGCGCCGCCTCGCGCGATCCGATGTTCGCCGGCACGCCCCCGGACCTGACCGAACTGCGCGCCGCCCTCGACCATGCACCGCGCTTGGCCGAGATGTTCCTGACACTCTATAAAAACCACCGCGCCACGCTCGACCGCTTCGCCCGCATCGGCGGAAGCGCGGATCTCCCCGAACTCCTCGCCACCAGCCCCGAAACCGCGATCCATGATTTCTTCCGCAATCGCGGCAACCATTTTCCCGATCTGGAAACCCTGGCCGAAACCATCCGCGCCACGCTCGCAGGCGACCCGGATGATCTTTACGCCGCCCTCAAGGCGCGGCTCTCGCTGACCCACGGCCTGCGCGTGCAGGTCCGCAGGCTGCATGACATGCCCGATACGCTGCGCCTCTTTGACCGCGAGGCAGGGCTTGTCGCCCTGTCAGAGGCGCTCGATCACCCCAACCGCCTGTTTCAACTCGCCCATGTCCTCGCGCTCGTCGAAGGCGAGGCGGCGCTCGACACCCATCTGCGCGAGGCGGGGCTGGCCAATGACACCGGCCGCGAAAGGCTCCGCGTCGAATTGGCCAATTACCTCGCCGCCGCCCTCCTCATGCCCTACGCCCAGGTTCTCGAACTGGCCGAGCGCACGGGCTATGACATCGACCGCCTCTCCGCAGGCTTTGGCGTGACCTTCGAACAGGTCTGCCACCGGCTCACCACGCTCCAACGCGAAGGCGCGCGCGGCGTGCCGTTCTTCTTTCTACGGGTGGATAAGGCGGGGAACGTCACCAAACGCTTCAACGCCACCCCCTTCACGCTGGCCGAACAGGGCGGGGCCTGCCCGGTCTGGCGCATCCATGATGCCTTCCGCGCGCCGGGCGTCATCATCCCGCAATTCGTGGAACTGCCCGATGGCGGGCAATTCTTTACCCTCTCCCGCACGACCGACCGCCCGGTCTTTAGCCAAAAGACCCAAGACCGCCGCCTTGTCGTCACGCTTGGCTGCGCGCGCAGCCATGCCGGGCGGCTGGTCTATGCCAAACCCTTTGACCAAGCGCGCGAGGATCTGTGCGCCCCCATCGGCATCAACTGCCACCTCTGCCCGCGCGAAGGCTGCTCGCAACGCGCCCACCAACCGCTGATCGTGCATCTGCCGGTCGATGCGAACCGCCGGGGCAACACGCGCTACGAAAGCTAGGCCCGTCCCCTCGGCCAAGGCCATCGCCTTGGCCAAATCCCCCTACCCCATCGGCGCCGACAAAAGCGCCACCGCCAGAGGGTTCGGAAACCGCCGCTCCGCCATCACGGCAAAGAACACATCCTCCACCCCCTCCAAAGGCGCCGCCTCCACCAGCACCCCCGCCTCCAATTCATCGCGCACCACAATCGGCGGGATCACGGCAAGCCCCGCATCCTCCCGCGCAAGCAAGCGCATCATCGCCATGTCATCCACCTCTGCCGCGATCCGGGGCACCACCCCCAACCGCGCGGCCAAGGCGTCAAAAGCCCCCCGCACCGCCGTTTCATCCGTGGGCAGGACCAAAGGCTCCTCCGCCAACAGCTCCGCCAAACCCCGGCCCCGCCCCACCCTGTCGGGCCGCCCGATCAGCGCCACCCCCTGCGCCGCAAGCCTGTGCACCAAAAACCGGCTCGCCGCATCGCGCGGCGGCGACAGGTTCGTCAGCACCACATCCAGCGCCATCGCCTCCAACCCCCGCAGCAATTCCGCCTGCGAGCCAGAGCGCAAGATCACCTCCACATCCTCCCGCCCAATCGCCGGGCGCAGGAACTGCATCTGAAAGTTGCGCGACAGCGTAGCCAGCGCCCCCACCCGCAAGGCCTGCCGCGCCCCACCCCGCCCCTTCAGCGTCGCCGCCAAATCCTCCGCCGTGCGGAAAATCGCATCCGCATGGTCCAGCGCGATCCGCCCCGCTTCGGTCAGCACCAAGCCCCGCCCCCGGCGCTCGAACAGATCATGGCCCAAACTGACCTCCAGCGCCTTGAGTTGCGCCGACAAGGCCGAAGGCGACAGGTTCAACCGCCCCGCCGCCCCGGTCAGCGTGCCCTCATGCGCCACCGCCCGAAACAGCCGCAAGTGATGCAGGTTCAAAATCGCCATCATTCCACCAAATCGAACGTTTCCGTCTAAACAATGTAATTTTCTCAAAGTCACGCAAGGGCTATCTGCATCGGCACCGCAAAGAAAAGGTGTTCCATGACCCCGACCCTGCTTGCTCCGCTGCTTTTGCTCCTTGCCGCAGTCCCGCTGATGGGCCGCCCCGGCCCCCGTCCGGGCCGCCTGCCGCTGGTCGCCGAAGGGGCTTGCGGGCTTCCTCCTCAATGGGGCCACCGCGCTCACCCTCGCCCCCGGCCTCGCGCTCCGGCTCGATCTCGTCTCGGCGGTGATGGTCACGCTGGTGGGCTTCATCGGTTGGGTCGTGGTCCGCTACTCCCGCAGCTATCTTGATGGCGCGGCGCAAGAGGGGCGCTTTCACGCGCTGATGCTCGCCACGCTCGCCGCCGTCCTCCTGTTCGTGCAGGCGGGCAGCCTGCCCGTGTTGCTTGTGGCCTCCCTCGCCGTCGGCCTCCTCCTCCGCCAACTCCTGCTGTTCTACCCCGAACGCGCACAGGCCCAGCGGGCAGCCGCCAAATTCACCCTCGTCTGGGGCGCGGGCGATCTGGCGCTTCTCCTCGCCACCTTCGCCTTTGCCGCAGCCTTCGGCACCACCGACATCGCCGCCATCGCCGCGGCGGCCAGCACCGGCCTACCCACGGCAGGCGTGATCGCGGTCGCCCTCACCGTTCTGGCCGCCCTCATCAAGACCGCCGCCTTCCCCCTCCACGGCTGGCTGACCGAGGTGATGGAGGCCCCGACCCCCGTCTCCGCCCTCCTCCACGCAGGCATTATCAACGCAGGCGGCGTGATCCTTCTGAAATTGGCCGAGGCCGTGCAGGCCAGCCCCGGCGCCATGGCCGCGCTGGTCATGGCGGGCGGGTTGACCGCGCTCTTTGGCGCGCTCGTCATGCTCACCCAAAGTGCGGTGAAAACCGCGCTCGCCTGGTCCACCGTGGCGCAAATGGGCTTTCTCATGCTGCAATGCGGCCTTGGCCTCTGGCCGCTCGCGCTGCTCCACATCGTCGCCCATTCGCTCTACAAGGCCCATGCCTTCCTCTCCTCCGGCGGCGCGGTGCAGGCGGTGCAGGCGATCCGCAAGCCCGGCCCCGTCGCCGTGCCGGGCCTCGCTGCCGTGGGCCGCGCCTTCCTTCTGGCCCTCGTGATCTATGGCGCGGTGGCCTTGGGCTTCTCGGCCCTCATCGGCGGGAAAAGCGCCCAAGCCCTCGCCCTCGGCGCGATCCTGATCTTCGGTGTCGCCTACCTCATCGCGCAAGGCATGGCCGATGCCGCCCCGCGTGACCTGACGCAGCGCACCGCACTCGCCTCTGTCGCCGCGGCGGTCAGCTACTTCACCTTCCACGCGCTTTCCACTTGGGCAGCCAGCGGCGCGCTGCCCCCCCCGCCCGAACCCGGCGCACTGGAATGGGGCCTGATCGTGCTCGCGCTGCTCTCCTTCGCCATGGTCGCCGTGGCCCAAGCGCTCTTCCCGCTCTGGGCACATCACCCCTCCACCGCAGGCCTGCGCGTCCACCTCGCCAATGGCCTCTATCTCAACGCCGTGCTGGATCGGCTGATCGGCGGCTTCCGCACCGCCTCCGCCGCCTCCACCCCCTCCCAGAAATCCTGATCCTTCCGAAAGGCTTATGTGATGTTCCTCAAGCACAGCCAGATCGCCCCCGCCCGCGTCGAGACGCTGCTTTCCGCAGCCGAATCCGCCGCCCGGCGCGTGCCGCCCGCCTTTCCCCTCTCGGCCACGGTCGCGGTGAACCCCTTCCTCGGCCAGACGGACGAGGACCTCGCCACCGCCGCCGCGCGGATGGAAAGGGTCGCGGGCCTGCGCCTCACGCCCCCCCGGTCCGACACCCTCGCCCAGTTGGAAAGCGGAAGCCTCACCGATGACGATCTCGCCTGCGCGCTGATCGCCAGCGCCTCGCCCCTCAAACCGGCAGACCTCGCCGCGCTCAAGGCGGTGCTGCGCAAACCCGACCCCGCGCCCCTTGCGCTCCCCACCGTCACCCTGCTCGCAGCACGGGCCACCGGCATCGACCTGCCCGCGCTGGTGGACCGCGCCTTCGGCGCTTGGGCCGCCGGTCACTTTGACCAAGGTCAGGCGCTCTGGACCCCGGCCCCCGGCCTTGGCGCCTTTGCCGCGTGGCGGGCTTGGGCCAGCCGCGACCTCACGCCCGAAATCGCAGGCCTCAAGGGCTTTTGCGCCCATGTCGAAACCTGCCCCGATACCGCAGACCGCGCCATCCTGCGCGCCTGCGAAACCATGGGCATCACCGATGCCGCCGCGCCCACGCTCTTCCACCGGCTCCTTGTCGATCTGGGCGGCTGGGCCATGCACGCGCGCTATCTGCTCTGGCAGGCCGAACAGGCAGGCGAAAGCTGCACCGCGCTGACCGACCTTCTCGCCATCCGGCTCGTCTGGGAAGAAGCGGCCTATCTGCAAAGCTTCGGCATCATCGCGGGCGATTGGGCGCGGACCGTCACCGCGCATGAGGCTCCCGTCACCCCCACCCCCGATCATGTCGCCGATGCGATCCTGCAAGAGGCTTGCGAGCGCGCCCATCAGCGCGCCCTCGCCGCGCGGATGACCGGCACCGATGCCGCCTTTACCACCCGGCCCAAACTGCAAGCGGCCTTCTGCATCGATGTGCGCTCCGAAGTGTTCCGCCGCGCGCTCGAAAGCCTCTCGCCCGAGGTGGAAACCATCGGCTTTGCCGGTTTCTTCGGCCTGCCCGTCGCGCATCG
>JALOTC010000205.1 GCA_025458085.1 Cypionkella sp.
CCAGAGACCCGCGCCCCCGGCGTGGCCGATCCCGCCTCCTCCGCCGCCTTCCGCGGCCTTGCCCGCAAGTCCCGCACCGGCCGCGGCCCCGATGGCGCGGACCTGCCCCCCTTGCGCGCCATCACGCTGCGCGATGCCTTGGCCGAGGCGATCCTTGAGCGCATGATCCACGACGAAACCCTCGTCGCCTGGGGCGAGGAATGCCGCGAATGGGGCGGGGCCTTCGGCGTCTATCGGGGCCTGTCTGACATCCTGCCGCACCACCGCCTCTTCAATTCCCCGATCTCCGAGGCCGCCATCGTCGCCGCCGCCGTGGGCCATGCGATGGAAGGCGGCCGGTCGCTCGTCGAACTCATGTATGCCGATTTCATGGGCCGCGCGGGGGATGAGATTTTTAACCAAATGGCCAAATGGCAGGCCATGTCCGCAGGCCGCATCGCGCTGCCTGTGGTGCTGCGCGCCTCTGTCGGCTCCAAATACGGCGCGCAACATTCGCAAGACTGGACCGCGCTTGCCGCCCATATCCCGGGGCTGAAGGTCATCTACCCCGCCACCCCCTATGACGCCAAGGGCCTGATGGCCGAGGCGCTGGCAAGCCAAGACCCCGTCCTCGTCTTTGAAAGCCAGCGCCTCTATGACCGGGTGGAAACCCTCCGCCCCGAAGGCGTGCCAGAGGGCCACTACCGCCTCCCCTTCGGTGCGCCCGATATCAAACGCGCAGGCCGCGATGTCACCATCCTCACCATCGGCCCCGCGCTCTACCCCGCCCTTGCCGCCGCCGATGACCTCGCCGCGCGCGGGATCGAGGCCGAGGTGATCGACGCACGCTCCCTCGTCCCCTTCGATTACGCCCCCGTCCTCGAAAGCCTTGCCCGCACCGGGCGCTTCCTCGTGGTGACCGAAGCTTGCGAGCGGGGCAGCATGGCGCAAACCATCGCCGCCACTGTCGCGCGCCATGGGTTCAGGAGCCTCAAGGCCCCGCCCCGTGTGATCGGCGCGCCGAACTGGATCGTGCCGGGCGCGGATATGGAGAAAACCTATTTCCCCCAAGCCCATGACATCACCGATGCGATCCTGGCCGATTTCTTCCCCGACATGCCCGCCAATCGGCGTGGTATCCGCGATTGGGATGATCTCGCCCTTGCGCGCGCCGCACTTTAACGTCCGCGCGTAACACTCTGAAAGGAAACCACATGACCCCCGTTCCTGTCCCCCAACTCGGCACCGAAATCACCGAAGCGGAGGTGACCGAATGGCTGGTTGCCGATGGGGCCGACGTGGCCGAAGGCGATCCCATCGTCACCATCACCACAACGAAAATGGCGATCGATATCGAGGCCCCCGCAAAGGGCACGCTCCAGATCCGCATCGAGGAGGGCGAGATCGCCAGCGTCGGCGCGGTGCTGGCCGAAATCGCATGACCTCGCCCGCCGTTCTGCATGATCTGGGCGGCGATGGCCCGCCCGTGGTCCTGATCCACGGCTTTGGGGCGGATCGCTTTGGCTGGGCCGCCAATGCCCATGCGCTGATGCCCACGCGGCGCGTGCTGGCGGTGGATCTGCCCGGTCATGGCGCGGCGGGCAATGACGTGGGCGATGGCCGGCCCGAGAGCCTCGCCGCCGCCGTGGCCCCGCTGCTGGCGGGCCTCGGCCCCGTGCCGCTCATCGGCCATTCGCTGGGCGGTGCGGTCGCGCTCCATCTGGCGCAGAGCATGGGGCAGGGGCCTCTCATCCTCATCGCCCCCGCGACGCTTACCCCCTTCGCCCTGCCCGAGTTCCTGACGCGCTTCCCCGTGCTCGAGGCAGAGGAAGAGGCGACCACACTCCTGTCCCACCTCTTTGAAACCCCGCGCGCCTTGCCCGCGATGGTGCCACATGTGCTGGCCAACCTTTCCAATCCCGCCCGCCGCGCGGCGCTTGCCCGCATCGCCTCGGCCCTGCCGCAGGCCCCGCCCGCGCCCTTGCCCGCCCATGCCACCCTGATCTGGGGTGAGGCGGACCGCATCCTCCCCCCGGCCACAAGCTTGGGCGGGATAGTGCCGCAGATCATCCCCGGCACGGGCCATCTGCCCCATGTGGAAAAGGCAGGCCAAGTGAACCGCCTGATCCGCGCGGCCTTGGACGCGGGTTAAAGAACAGCCCCTGTTTCGGGCGGATCAGGCAAGGCATTGCCTTGCCCCGCCCGCGCGGGCCGGTCGGGCAAAGACCGCCCACCCCAAGCAAAGACAGAGGGCAGGCGCTGCCCGGCGGCCTTTGGGCCACCGGGCGGCAAAAGGGACTCCTCTCGCATGGCCAAGGCGATGGCCTTGGCCAAGGAAAACCCCTCACATCTCCAACAACACCCGCGCCGCCGCCTCATCCGTCACCAGCGTCTGGCAGCCCACCCGCGCGATTGTGGCCCGGATCGCCGCCGCCCGCCGCGCCCCGCCCGAGGCGATGACGACATGGCCCGCCCGCGCCACCACATCCAAGCCCACCGACATCACCCGCTCTTGCAGCGGATGCGCCACACTCGCCCCCCCGGAATCGAGGAAATGGCACATAGTGTCACAGACCGCCCCCGCCGCGACCAGCCCCCGGTAATCCTCAGCACTCAGGAAGCCTTGGCTCAGCGATGACCCCGCCGCGCCAATATCGCCGCAACTGACCACCGCCAGATCCATCCCGCGCGCCACCTCCACAATCCGGTTCAGCCCGCAATCCTCCAACAGCCGCCGCTTCGTCTCGGCGCTGTCCACGATCAGCGGCGCGGGAAACAACAGACATTCCGCCCCCAAGGCCCCCGCCATGCGCCAGGCCACATCCATCGGGTTCAGCCCCCGCACCTCCACCACACCACCCAGCAAGGATACAATCCGCACCCCCGCCATCCGCGGCGCGCGGAACCACATCTTGCGCCGTCTCCTCCGCCGTGCCATCCCCCGGCACGACCAAGGCGCGTTCCAGCCCGAACCTCTCCTCCAGTCCCGCCGCCAGATCGGCCAGTTCTCCGGGCGGCATGTCGATCCAGATCTGCACCTCTGCCCGCGCGCGCACCTCCTCCAACAGCCGGATCACGCTGGACGCTTTGGGTCAGCCCGCGGTGATAGGCGAGCCAGGCCGCGCGCAGGCGCAGGCTCCGGTCCTCGGTGATCGGTTGGGGGGCAGGGCGGGTCAGGGTCTTTCCTCCATGCGTCAGGTCACAATCCCCGCGCAGCCATAAAGGCCACGCGCTCTGGCACCGATGGCGGCGCACAGCCCGCCCGCGTGCAATTCATCGCCGCTGCCGCTACCGCTTGGCGCAGCAAATCGCCCAAACGGGCCGAGTCCAAACCGCGCGGCGCGCTCCCCCCGGTATGCCCGCCTTGGATCAGGCCCGCAAGCAGCACCCCCATCAGCGTATCGCCCGCGCCCACCGTATCGACCACATCGACCGCCACCCCCGG
>JALOTC010000066.1 GCA_025458085.1 Cypionkella sp.
CGCCCTCGCCTCTGGCGCATGGGAAGTGATGGACCCCAAGGGCGGACGGCATGGCTATGCCGATCCGGAGCGGGGCTGATCGGAGCTTCGTCGCGCTCGCGGTGGTTTGCGGTGCGGTTGGGACAGGCGCGTCCGGGAAAGGATGTTCGCCCGCCCCCCACTCCATGGGGTTAACCCCGGGGAGGGCTGTCTGCCCGACCCTTTGCACTCTTGGATATACCCCGGGGAGGGCTGTCTGCCCTCCCCGGACCCCTCCCGAGGATATTTGGGAACAGATGAAGGGACGGGTCGTCCTTTTCGGATTTGACGCCCGGGTCAGATCGTGGCTGCGATGGCGCCGCCGTCGATCAGGATGTTCTGGCCCACGATGAAGCCTGCGTGTTGCGAGCAGAGGAAGGCGCAGGTTGCGCCGAATTCAGCGGGTGTGCCGTAGCGGCGGGCGGGGATGGTGGCTTCGCGGCGGGCGCGGGCTTCGTCCAGCGAGAGGCCTTCGGATTTCACCACGGCGAGGTCGAGCGCGGTGGCGCGGTCGGTATCATGGATGCCGGGCAAAAGGTTGTTGATGATGACGCCTTGCGCCGCCACTTGCCGCGCGGTGCCGGCGACAAAGCCTGTGAGGCCCGCGCGGGCGGTGTTGGACAGGCCCAGTTGCGGGATCGGGGATTTGACCGAGCCGGAGGTGATATTGACCACCCTGCCCCAGCCCCGCGCCATCATGCCGGGCAGCACCGCCTGCATCAGCGCGATGGGGGTGAGCATATTGGCCTCGATCGCGCCGCGGCGAGGACGCGGGCGCGGCCCTCCTCGGTCGTGATATCGGCAGCAATGGCGGTGACGGGCGTGCCATGGGCTGCGCGGATCGCGGCGGCGGTTTGCGCGAGCGTTTCCTCTCCGCGGGCGTTGATGGTGAGGCGGACCCCGGCGGCGGCGAGCGCTTCGGCGACGCCGCGCCCCAGACCTTTTGATGCTGCGCAGACAAGCGCGCTTTTGCCCGAAATGCCGAGATCCATCCGATCCTCCCCTTAATGGCGTGATGCTTTGACCTGCGGGGATAACAGGCGGCAGGCCTGCGGAAAAGATGCAGGCGATTGACGCGCGGGGGGGAAGGTTCCTATATGGCCAGAAGATCAAGGCTTTGGGGGGCCTGATCGCCTGCCCTTTGGTTCAGATCTGCGTGGTTCTTGCCCATGATGCGCCCCGATGCCGCCCACGACCTTCCCGGCCATGCCTGCCAGGTTTTTCCGGCGGAGGCGATCTATGTGATCCATGGTGTCAATTCAGGCGATGGGCTGATGGGGCCGGAGGAGGTCTGCGAGGGGGATATCTACGCGCTTGAGGAAGGCGCGCGGCCGCTGCGGCTGATGCTGGCCCATGGCGCGGGGGGGCCGGAAATCGCGGCGGGGAGCGAGGCGGGCACGCCCGGGGCGGCACTGCGGCTGGAGGCGCGCTACACGCTGATGGCACCGGACAGCACGAAGCTGGAGCTTTTGTATCTGCGCGCGGCGGGGGGGGCGGCTTGGGTCCTGCCGCTCTCGCCCCTGAGCGCGCAGCAGGATTACACGCTGGTGGCGATGGATACGGCGCCGGAGGCGGTGCCCTTGGCCGATCTGCTGTGCGTTTCTTTCGCGCGGGGGACGATGATCACGCTGGCCGATGGGCGGCAGCGGGCGATTGACGCGCTGGAGCCGGGGGATCGGGTGCTGACGCGCGATCATGGCGCGCAGCCGGTGCGTTGGGTGGGCAAGGCCACCTTGCGCGCGGTGGGGGCTTTTGCGCCGGTAGTGATCACGGCGGGCACCTTGGGGAATGTGGGCGATCTGATCATCACCCCGCATCATCGGCTGTTTCTGTATCAGCGGCAGCGCAGTGTGGGCTTGGACCTTTCGGAAATCCTTGTGCAGGCCAAGCATCTGGTCGATGGCGAGACGATCTTTGTGCGGGAGGGCGGCTTTGTCGATTACTTCAGCCTCGTCTTTGATCGGCATGAGATCATCTATGCCGAAGGCGTGCCGGTCGAAAGCCTGATGGTGAATGACGCGACCGTGAGCCGCCTGCCGCCCGAGATTGCCGAGGCGGTGAAGCGCCGCTTTCCGGGGCTGGCGCAGAGCCAGCATTTCGGGACAGAGGCGAACCGAGTGCTGGTGGAACGGGTGGGGCGAGACATTCTGTTGAACCGCCGCAAGCGGGACTGATCGGCGGGCAGTGGACGGCTGGCGCGCTTTGCGCTATGGCGCGGCCATGTTGGACAATCGCCCCCCCCTTCCGCCCGAAATCGCCCGCCGCCGGACCTTTGCGATCATCGCACACCCGGATGCGGGGAAAACCACGCTGACCGAAAAGTTCCTGTTGTTCGGGGGCGCCATTCAGATGGCGGGGCAAGTGCGCGCCAAGGGCGAAGCGCGGCGGACGCGGTCTGACTTCATCAAGATGGAGCAGGAGCGCGGGATTTCGGTTTCCGCCTCGGCCATGTCCTTCGACTTTGGGCAATACCGCTTCAATCTGGTCGATACCCCCGGCCACTCGGACTTTTCCGAAGACACCTATCGCACCCTGACGGCGGTGGATTGCGCGGTCATGGTGATTGACGGGGCCAAGGGGGTGGAAAGCCAGACGCGCAAGCTGTTTGAGGTGTGCCGCCTGCGTGACCTGCCGATCCTGACCTTTTGTAACAAGATGGACCGCGAGGCGCGGGATACATTCGAGATCATTGACGAGATTCAGGAAAATCTGGCGATTGATGTGGCCCCCGCAAGTTGGCCCATCGGTCAGGGGCGGGAGTTCCTTGGCTGCTATGACATTCTGAACGACCGGCTGGAATTGATGGACCGCGCCGACCGTAACCGCGTGGCCGAGACGATCCAGATCAACGGCTTGGATGACCCGAAACTGGCCGAGCATGTGCCTGCCGATTTGCTGGCCAAGCTGCGCGAGGAATTGGAGATGGCGCGGGAATTGCTGCCCGCCTTTGACCGCGCGGCGCTGCTCAATGGGTCGATGACGCCCATTTGGTTCGGCTCGGCCATCAATTCCTTTGGGGTCAAGGAATTGATGGATGGGATCGGGAAATATGGGCCGGAGCCGCAGCCGCAGCCCGCATCAGAACGCAAGGTCGCGCCGGAGGAAAAGGCGGTGACGGGCGTGGTGTTCAAGGTGCAGGCCAATATGGACCCAAAGCACCGCGACCGCGTGGCCTTTGTGCGCCTTGCCTCGGGCCATTTCGAGCGGGGGATGAAGCTTACCCATGTGCGGTCGGGCAAGCCGATGGCGATTTCGAACCCGGTGCTGTTTCTGGCCGCGGACCGGGAATTGGCCGAGGAGGCTTGGGCCGGTGATATCATCGGTATTCCCAACCACGGGCAGCTGCGGATTGGCGATGCGCTGACCGAAGGCGAGAAGCTGCGGTTTACGGGTATCCCGTCCTTTGCGCCGGAGCTTTTGCAGGGTGTGCGCGCGGGCGACCCGATGAAGGCCAAGCATCTGGAAAAGGCGCTGATGCAATTCGCCGAGGAAGGTGCGGCGAAGGTGTTCAAGCCGATGATTGGCTCTGGCTTTATCGTGGGCGTGGTGGGGGCCTTGCAATTTGACGTTCTGGCGAGCCGGATCGAGCAGGAATATGGCCTGCCGGTGCGGTTTGAGCCGAGCCAGTTCACCTCGGCCCGATGGGTGCAGGGGCCGAAGGCGGAGGTGGAAAAGCTCGCCAATATCAACAAGCAGCATATGGCTGTCGATAATGACGGGGACATGGTGTTTCTGACGCGGTTGCAGTGGGATATTGACCGCGTGGTGCGCGATTACCCGGAGTTGCGGTTGACCGCGACGAAGGAGATGATGGTCTGAGGGCCATTTGGCCAAGTACATCGCCTTGGCCATACGGAAAGGGTGCCAATAGGCGCCCGGTGGCCCTTCGGCCGCCGGGCAGCGCCCGCCCTCTGGGCGGCGGGCGCTTTGCACCCGCCAGGGCAGGCGCTGCCCTCTCCGCTTTCCTTGTGCTGATGGTCCTGCGCCCGACGTTTTCGCATGGGCGGGGCAAGGCAGTGCCTTGCCTGATCCGCCCGGAACGATCAGCCCCCTACCCTTTCGTCACATCATGGCCATAGAGCCAGTCGAACCGCGACAGGGCCAGTTGCGGCGCGACCCAGCCCCCCAGACGCAGCCCAAGATGCGCAATCCCCCGCGCGGGACCAGAGAGATGATAGGCCCGCGCGTTGCGGTTCGCGGCCTCGACGATCCTTGCACAGCGCGGCGCGCGGGCGGCCTGATAGGCGGCCAGTCCCGCCGCCAGCGTATCGTGCCGCGCAAGGCTGGAGGCGAGGACCCAGGCATCCTCCAGCCCCATGCTGGCGCCTTGGGCCAGAAAGGGCAGCGTCGGATGGGCGGCATCGCCGAGGATCGCCACCGCGCCGCCCCTGCCCGCCTGATACCAGCGCGCGGCGACAGGGTGGCGAAACAGGCCCCAGAGCCAGACATCGCTGACCTGTTCGAGCCAGCCCTGCACCCTTGGGCTGAACCCTTTGAAGGCAAGGCGCAATTCCATCGGGTCGTCGCGCAGGCTCCAGCTTTCCTCGACCCAGCGGTTGCGTTCCTCGACCGCCACGATGTTGCGCAGGGTGCCGCCGCGCAGGGGATAGCTGACCAGATGGCGGCCGGGGCCCATATGCACTTCGGCCACGCGCGGTTCATCGGGCGTGCAGGGCACCAGCGCGCGCCAAGCGACCTGCCGGGTGAAGAAGGGCGCGACCTTGTCATTCAGCGCGGCGCGGGTCACGGAATGAAGCCCATCCGCGCCGACAAGCAGAGCTGCCGTGCCCTCTGCCCCCTGCGCGGTGACGTAACGGGGCTGTGGGCCGGAGAGATCCAGATGGTCGATCTTTTGCAAGAGCCGGATCTCTACCCCCGCCTCGCGCGCGCCCTCAAGCAGAAGTGCGATCAGATCGGCGCGGTGGAGGAAATGGTAGCCCTGGTCGGGGCGGAGTTTCGCGACCTCGAGCCGGGTGACCGTCTCGCCGCTCAGCCCGTCCTTGAGCTCCACCGCCTCGGCCCGCAGCGACGCGCCTTCCAGCGCGGGGCCAAGGCCAAGCGCGCGCAGAACCGCCGCGCCATTTGGGCTGACTTGCAAGCCCGCGCCGACCTCGCGGATCGCATCGGCCTGTTCCAGAACCGTGACCTCTGCCCCGCGCAAGGCCAGCGCGCGGGCAGCGGCAAGGCCTGCGATGCCCGCGCCAAGAACGGTGATCTTCTGGCCAATCAGGTTCATGTTTCCCCCGGACATGCAAACGCCGGACCTTTCGGCCCGGCGCGACAGTGGGTGCAAGCCACCCCGCCCGCAAGGGGCCGCGGCTGCGGCAAAGGGTCAATCCTCGCGGTGAACCTTTTCGCGCCGTTCGTGCTTTTCCTGCGCTTCCAGAGTCATGGTGGCGATGGGACGGGCATCGAGGCGCTTGAGGCTGATCGGTTCGCCTGTCATTTCGCAGTAGCCATATTCGCCATTTTCGATCCGGCGCAGCGCGGCATCGATCTTGGCGATCAGTTTGCGCTGACGGTCGCGGGTGCGCAGTTCAAGCGCGCGGTCCGTCTCCTCGCTCGCCCGGTCAGCCAGATCGGGGACATTGCGGGCGCTTTCGGTGAGGTTATCCAGCGTCTCGGCGCTTTGTTCCAGAAGTTCAGCCTTCCAGTTCAACAGCTTGCGACGGAAATATTCCAGTTGCCTTTCGTTCATGAAAGGCTCTGTCTCGGCCGGACGATAATCCTCTGGCAGAAAGACTTCTGGCTTCATCGCAGCACTCTCCTTCATGTCGGATCGCACCGACAGGTGGGCTTCTGTCATGGCGCGCTCCTGTTGCGCGGGCAGATAGCCCTTTTCCGGGCCTTTGTCACTAGCCGTTGCGAGATTTTGTGCCTGCGACTAGCCTTCGCGCAAAAGGCAGGCGGCAGAGGCGGGCAGATGGCGGGTTTTGCGACAACGGGCAGCTATGTGGCGACCGAAGATCTGGCGGTGGCGGTGAATGCCGCTGTCACTCTGGGCCGGCCGCTGCTGGTAAAGGGCGAGCCGGGCACGGGCAAGACGGAACTGGCACGGCAAGTGGCGGCGAGCCTTGGCCTGTCGCTGATCGAATGGCATGTGAAATCAACGACCAAGGCGCAGCAGGGCCTGTATGAATATGATGCCGTGAGCCGGTTGCGCGACAGCCAGCTGGGCGAGGCGCGGGTGGATGATGTGCGCAATTACATCCGCAAGGGTAAGCTGTGGCAGGCTTTTGAGACGGAGGGGCGCGCGGTTCTGTTGATCGACGAGATCGACAAGGCCGATATCGAATTCCCGAACGATCTGCTCCAAGAACTCGACCGGATGGAATTTCACGTTTACGAGACTGGCGAGACGGTGCGGGCCAAAGCGCGGCCCGTGGTCATCATCACCTCGAACAATGAAAAAGACCTGCCGGATGCGTTTTTGCGCAGGTGCTTCTTTCATTACATCGCCTTTCCCGACCGCGAGACGATGCGGCGGATCGTGGAGGCGCATTTTCCGGGGCTGAAGGAGGCGCTTTTGAGCGAGGCACTGGCCCGGTTTTATGACCTGCGCGAGACGCCCGGGCTTAAGAAAAAGCCATCCACCAGCGAGATGCTCGATTGGCTGCGGCTGATTCTGGCCGAGGACTTGCAACCAGAGGATTTGCGGGGTGAGGCGCGCGGCGTTCTGCCCAAGCTTTACGGGGCCCTGGTCAAGACCGAGCAGGACCTGCATCTGTTCGAGCGGCTTGCCTTTGCGGCACGATCAGGGCGCTCGTCCTGAGGCGTGCTGTTTCGCCCCTGAGGACGGTCTGATCGAATTGTTTCCTCTTTCTCGAATCGGGCGGAATTGCCGTGGTTTAGCCATGCTTTCGCCACAATTCGATCACGGATTTTATATTTTTGACATATATTGTCATTTTTCGTGATGATGGCCCCACAGATACGGTGGTAGCGGGCGGTGCAGGACCCATGGGTAGCGCGGGCGGCAACCGGCGCATTTCACGCGATTGACATGATCTGGCCCCGATGCCGACACTTCCGGGAAGTTGTCTGAACAGGCAACGCCGCAGGAAGCCGGAGAGTCATGACGCCAGCCGCAGCAGATGGAAAAGACCGGGCGCCTTTCGGGGCGAATGGCACTGCCATGGCGCGGGGGCAGGCTTGGCGCGGCGCTTGCAGGGGCCAAGGTGCAGCGGGGGCTGCGCCGGGTTTTACTGAATTCTCCCTTTCCTGCCTTGCCTTTGGCTGGGCGGGTGCTGGGGGACGGGGCCTGGGGGGGCCTCGTGATCCATCATCGGGGATGTGGCGCCGGTTCTGCCCGGCGGCACGCCTCAATCCGAAATCGGGACGGCCCTTGGCCCGCCCTTGTGCAAAAGAGCTGCCACTCTCATGCGATTTCTTGCAACCATTGCCTGCCTTGCCCTGTCGACCTCACTGATGGCCTGTATGCCTGCGCCCACGGCGCAGGTGTCCAAGGCCGTGTCCGACGGGGATTTGGCGCGCGATGCCCTTCCCGCGATGCAGGCCTTTGCGCCGGGCGCGCCCATTGCGGCGACGCGCAGCAATGCCGAGATGGCGGGCGATTTTCTTGACCTTGTGTTTCGCATGGAAAGCGGGCGGGCGCTGCCGGTGCTGAGCCGGTTTGAAGGGCCGGTGACGGTGGCGCTGGCAGGAGCCGTGCCTTCGGTCGCCCCGGCCGAGGTGCAGCGGGTGATCGGGCGGCTGCGTCAGGAGGCGGGGATCGACATCAGCCTTGCTGCGCCCGGGCAAGCCGCCTCGGTCATGATCGAATTCCAGCCACGCCGCGTTTTGCGCCGGGCCGTGCCTTCGGCGGCCTGTTTCGTGGTTCCCAACGCGTCGAGCCTGTCAGATTACATCCGCGCGCGTGGGACGGCGGCGACAGATTGGGGCCGGGTCTCGCAGCGCGGGCGGGTTGCGATCTTTGTGCCCTCCGACACGAGCCCGCAGGAGGTGCGCGATTGCCTGCACGAGGAACTGGCACAGGCGATTGGGCCGCTGAATGATCTCTACCGCCTGCCCGACAGCGTCTTTAACGATGACAATTTCCATTCGGTTCTGACCGGCTTTGACATGTTGATGCTGCGCGTTCAATACGCGCCGGAACTTCGGTCGGGGATGAACGAGGCGGAAGTGGCCGCACGGTTGCCCGCGATTCTGGCGCGGCTGAATCCGGCCGGGCAATCGATCGGCGGGGCACGGAGAGGGCTAACGGCGCGGAGCTGGATTGCCACGGTGGAACAGACCTTTACGGCGGAAAACGGGGCCAAGCTTGCCGGGGCGGAGCAGATGGTCGCCATTGCCCGCGCGCAGGGCTGGTCCGACGGGCGGCTGGCGTTTAGCCATTTTGCCCGCGCCCGCGCCCGCACGCCCGGCGATATGGTGGGCGCCATGAAAGATTACCATGAGGCCGTCCGGATTTGGCGGGCCACGCCGGGGGCGGCGATCCATGCCGCCCATGCCGAGATGCAGCTTGCGGCCTTTGCTCTCTCGGCGGGTCGGATGGATGAGGCGCTGCGCCTGACCGAGGCGGCGGTTCCGGTCGCGCGGCGGCATCAGAATGCTTCGCTCCTTTCCTCGCTTCTGGCGATGCGGGCCGAGGCGCTGGAGGCCACCGGGCAGGTCGATGCCGCGCGGGCGGCGCGTCTCGACAGTATGGGCTGGGCGCGCTATGCCTTTGGCTCGGATGCGCAGGTGCGCGCCCGGATGCAGGATATCGCGGCCTTGGCCGCGCGAGGCCAGCGGGGATAGGCGCGCCCTTCCCCGCGGGTAAGGACAGGCGGGGAAGACGATGATCGTGATTGCGGGGCTGTTCGGCGGGGCTTTGGGCGGGGCGCTTTTGGCGCGCAAACGCGGAGGCCGCGCGGCGGATATGGCGCAATATGCGGCTGGCTTCGGGATCGGCTTTGCGCTCTTGGGTCTGTTCGTGACGATCTTTCTGGAACGGATTCTGGCGGGCTGAGCCATGTTCCTCCCGTTTTTCGAAGCCTTGCGGAAAACGGGGGTTCCGGTCAGCCTGCGGGAATATCTGGCCTTTCTGGAAGGGCTGGCGGCGGGGGTGGTGACCCATGACCCCGAGGGGTTCTATCACCTTGCCCGCATCAGCCTCGTGAAGGACGAACGCCATCTGGACCGGTTTGATCGCGCTTTTGCCGAAGCCTTCCGGGGGTTGGAGGCGATCACGCCAGAGGCGGTTCTGGCGGCGCTGGACCTGCCGCGCGAATGGCTGGAGCGGATGGCGGAGCGTCATCTCTCGCCCGAGGAGCGCGCGCAGGTGCAGGCCCTTGGCGGGTTCGAGGCACTGATGGAGGCGCTGCGCGCGCGGCTTGCCGAACAAAAGGCGCGGCATGAGGGCGGCAACCGCTGGATCGGCACGGCGGGGACCAGCCCCTTTGGTGCCTATGGCTATAACCCCGAAGGTGTGCGGATCGGCCAAGACGAAGGCCGCCACGGCCGCGCGGTCAAGGTCTGGGACAAGCGGCAGTTTCGCGATCTGGACGATGGGGTGGAGGCGGGCACGCGGGGGCTGAAAGTGGCGCTGCGCCGCCTGCGCCGGTGGGCGCGGGAAGGCACGGGCGAGGAATTTGACCTTGAGGGCACGGTCGGGGCCACGGCGCGGCAAGGCTGGCTGGATCTGCGGATGCGCAGACCGCGCCGCAATGCGGCCAAGGTGCTGTTGTTTCTGGATGTGGGCGGGTCGATGGAGGCCCATGTGCAGGCGGTGGAGGCATTGTTCAGCGCGGCGCGGGCGGAGTTCGCGAGCCTGACGCATTTTTACTTCCATAACTGCCTCTATGAACATCTGTGGCAAGACAACCGCCGCAGATGGGAGGCACGGGTGCCGACATGGGATGTGCTGCGCCGCTTTGGGGCAGAGCATCACGCCATTTTTGTGGGCGATGCGGCGATGAGCCCCTATGAGATCAGCCATGCCGGTGGGGCCAATGAGCATTGGAACCCAGAGCCGGGGCGGCTTTGGCTGGAACGGGCCTCTGCGCATTGGCCCCGTTGCCTGTGGATCAACCCGACGCCCGAGGCGTGGTGGGATCATACGCAATCCACCCGCATGATCCGCGAGATCATGGGGGGGCGGATGGTGCCCCTGACGGTCGAGGGGCTGTCACAGGGGATGCGGATGCTGCGATGAGGGGTTTTCTGCGGCTTGGGCGCAAACATCCGTTTCTGGTCGCGGCCTTTGTGCTGGCGGTGGCGCTGTCGATCTTTCTGGCGGGGCGGATCGTCCTGCGCGCGGTCTATTGGGCGCAGCATGCCGAACTGTCGGTAGAGGGCTGGATGACGCCCGGTTATGTGGCGCGCAGTTGGGGGGTGGAGCCGCGCGCCTTGGCGGAGGCGGCGGGCCTTCCCGTGCCAGAGAAGGGCAAGCCCCTGACGATCGACCAGATTGCTGCTGCGCGCGGCGTGCCCGTGGCCGAGGTGATCGCTGAGGTAGAGGCGGCGATTGCAATGCTGCATGCGCGCGACGGCGCCGGGCCGGAGCCATGACGGATTGGCTTCTTTCGCTGGTACCGGTCTGGGGGCTGTGGCTGGTGGCGGGGGCAACCTTTGCCTCTTGCCTTGCGCTGCCTATCCCTGCCTCGCTGATCATGCTGGCCGCCGGGGGGTTTGCCGCTGCGGGCGATCTTGTGCTGTGGCAGGTGGCGGGGGCTGCGGTGACGGGCGCGGTGCTGGGCGATCAGGCCGGGTTCTGGGCCGGACGGCGGGGCGGTGCGCCCTTGCTTGACCGCCTCTCCGCGCAGCGCGGGCGGGGCAAGGTGATTGCCCGCGCGCGGGGGTTGATGGCGGTGCGCGGGGGCGTGGCGGTGTTCCTGTCGCGCTGGCTCTTCAGCCCGCTTGGCCCTTACGTCAATGTGATCGCGGGCGCGATGCGGGAGGATTGGCGGCGCTTCACGCTCTGGGGCGTGGCGGGAGAGGTGGTGTGGTGCGGGCTATATGTGCTTATGGGCCGGGCCTTTGCGGGCAATCTGGCGGCGGCGACCGATCTGATCGGATCGGCGCTTGGGCTGATCGCGGCGGGGACAGTCGCGCTTGGCCTTGGCCTGTGGCTGTGGCGGCAGGCGCGGCGCGACGGCGCAGCCCTTTCCCACCGCCGGAAATGACCCCATATTCCGCCCATGATCAAATTCACGCCCGTCCTTCTGGCCATCCTTTACGCCCTTGTCATGTGGCGTTTTTCCGTCTGGCGCACGGCCAAGATGCTGGATGCGCAATCCACCCCCCTGACCGATCCGGCAATCCTGCGGCTCACCGACCGGATGGCGGAGGCGTTGGAGGTGGAAACGATCAAGGTTCATGTGTTCGAGATTGAAGCCGTGAATGGCCTTGCCGTGGCCGATGGGCGGATTTTCCTGACGCGGGGCTTTCT
>JALOTC010000206.1 GCA_025458085.1 Cypionkella sp.
GATGATGGCCACCGAACTCGAATTCTACCTGTTTGAAAACAGCTACGAAAACATCCGCGACCACGGGACCGAAAACCTGCGCACCGTGGGCAGCTATAACGAGGATTACCACATCTTCCAAACCACCAAGGAAGAAGGCGTGATGCGCGCCATCCGCAACGGGCTTTACGGCGCGAATATCCCGGTGGAAAACACGAAAGGCGAGGCCGAGACGGGGCAGGCGGAGGTGAACTACCGCTATTCCGATGCGCTCGATACCGCCGACAATCACGCGATCATCAAGAACGCGGTCAAGGAAATCGCCCATGCGGCGGGCCAGTCGGTCACCTTCATGGCCAAGTACGACCACCGCCGCGCAGGCTCCTCTGCCCATATCCACCAAAGCCTCTGGACAAAGGATGGCAAGCCTGCCTTTGCCGACCACGGCGATGAACATGGCATGTCGGACCTGATGAAGCATTACATCGCGGGCCAGTTGGCCCATGCCGAGGAAATCACCGCCTTCCTCGCGCCTTACGTCAACAGCTACAAACGCTTCTGCGTCGGCATGTTCGCCCCCACCAAAGCGGTCTGGAGCGCGGATAACCGCACCGCAGGCTTCCGCGTCTGCGGCGAACATACCAAGGCCGTGCGCGTCGAATGCCGCATCCCCGGGTCCGACGTGAACCCCTATCTCGCCTGCGCCGCCCTTCTGGCGGCTGGGCTCGACGGGATCGAAAAGAAAATGACGCTAGAGCCGGAAATGAAGGGCGATATGTATGCCGCCCAAAATGCCCGCGAAATCCCCAAAACCCTGCGCGCGGCGGCTCAGGCGCTGAACGGCTCCGCCTTCTTGCGGGCAACCCTTGGCGATGATGTGGTGGACCATTACCACCACGCCGCGCAGTGGGAAATTTCCGAAACCGACCGCGTCGTGACCGATTTCGAACGCCAGCGCCTGCTCGAACGCGCGTGAATTCCGGCGCGCTCTCGCCGCGCCTACCAGAGGACGAATGATGAAACCGATCCAACTGATCTCCCCCGTCGATGGCAGCGTCTATGCCGAACGCATGCCACTCTCGCTCGATGCGGCCCAAGCCGCCGCAGCCCGCGCCCGCGCCGCCCAAAAGGCCTGGGCCGCGCGCCCGCTTGCCGAACGCATCGCGCTGGTCAAGGCAGGCGTCGCCAAACTCAACGAGATGAAGGACGTCATCGTCGAGGAACTGGCTTGGCAGATGGGCCGCCCCACCCGCTTTGGCGGCGAATTCGGCGGGGTGAACGCCCGCACCGACTATATGGCCGACATCGCCGCCGAAACGCTCGCGCCCAAGATGGTGGAGGATAGCGCCAGCTTCCGCCGCTACCTCGCGCGCGAGGCGGTGGGCGTCGTGTTTATCATCGCGCCGTGGAACTACCCCTATCTGACCACGATCAACACACTTGTCCCCGCGCTCATCGCGGGCAACACGGTCGTCCTTAAACACGCGAGCCAAACCCTGCTGGTCGGCGAACGCTTGGCCCAGGCCTTCCACGCCGCGGGCGTGCCGGAAGAAGTGTTCCAAAACGTCGTCCTTGACCACGCCACGACCGAGGCGCTGATCAAGGCCCGCGCCTTCAACTTCATCAACTTCACCGGCTCCGTCTCGGGCGGGGCCGCCATCGAACGCGCCGCCGCCGGCACCTTCACGGGCCTTGGCCTCGAACTCGGCGGCAAGGACCCCGGCTATGTCCGCGCCGACGCCAACCTTGACGCCGCCGTCGATACGCTGATGGATGGCGCGCTCTATAACGCGGGCCAGTGCTGCTGCGGCATCGAACGCATCTACGTCCACGAATCCCTCTACGATGCCTTCGTCGAAAAGGCCGTGGCTTGGGCCAAGGGCCTCACCCTCGGCAACCCGCTTGACGCAAGCTCAACCCTCGGCCCGATGGCCAACAAACGCTTCGCCAAGGTCGTCCGCGACCAGATCGCCGAAGCCGTCGCCGCAGGCGCCACCCCCCTCATCGACCCCGCCCATTTCCCGGCCGATGATGGCGGCGCCTATCTCGCCCCGCAGGTTCTGGTCAACGTCGATCACTCCATGCGCGTGATGATGGAAGAAAGCTTCGGCCCCGTCGTCGGCATCATGAAGGTCAAAGACGATGCCGAAGCCATCGCGCTGATGAACGACAGCCCCTATGGCCTCACCGCCAGCATCTGGACACAGGATTACGACACCGCAGCCGCCATCGGCGCACAGATCGAAACCGGCACCATCTTCATGAACCGGGCCGATTACCTCGACCCCGCGCTGTGCTGGACAGGCTGCAAGGATACAGGGCGCGGCAATTCGCTGTCCTACCTCGGCTTCCATTCGGTCACCCGGCCGAAATCCTATCACCTCAAGAAAGTCTGACCCATGACCCACAGCGTTCCCAACCGGAACTGGTCCTATCCCACCGCCATCAAATTCGGCGTGGGCCGCATCGCGGAACTGGCGGACCACTGCAAGGCCAGCGGCATCACGCGCCCCCTGCTCGTCACCGACAAGGCGCTCGCCAGCCTGCCCATCACGGCTGAGGCACTCGCCGTGCTTGATGCCGCGGGCCTCGGCCGCGCGGTGTTCTCCGACGTGGACCCGAACCCGCACGAAGGCAATATGGCCGCAGGCATCGCGGTCTATCTTGCGGGCAAACATGATGGCGTCATCTGCTTCGGCGGCGGCTCCGCGCTCGACCTTGGCAAGATGATCGCGCTCATGGCGCATCAACGGGCAGACCTCAGCGTCTGGGACCTCGAAGATATCGACGATTGGTTCACCCGCGCCGATGCCAGCAAAATCGCCCCCATCATCGCGGTCCCCACCACCGCAGGCAC
>JALOTC010000067.1 GCA_025458085.1 Cypionkella sp.
GGGCGTGATCCCCGCGGCGCAATCCACACGGGTGGAAATTGCGGCGCAGATCCAAGAGTTGATGACCAGTGCTGCCCATATGGCCATCAGCCTTGAACCGCCGGGTGGCTCGCCAACAGGGCAGCCAACCGGCCCTGTCCTTGCCGTCGGCGACCTGCTGGACATCTGACAGTCGGAAAAAATTCGTCTGCTTCTGAAACTTTCTCTCCGCAGCGCGCGTGGCTTCCTTGGTTGCCCGACTTGGGCACATGAACAGCGAAGGACGCCACGATGAACAAAACAGCTTTGATCTCCGCCAGCCTGATCCTTGCCACTCTGGCCGCACCCGCCATGGCCGCAACGGTTGTCGGCCTTTCTGGTGAAAATGAACTGCATCTGATCGATACGGAAAGCTGGAGCCGGACAGGCGGGTGCTCTATGGCGTCTTCTCCGATGGCACTTTGGCCACAATCGACCCGCAGACAGGCATGGCCACCAAGGTCAGCCAACTTGCCACGCGCCTTGCCGATGGGGTCACTGCCACGGTCGATTTCAACCCCGTGGCCGACAAACTGCGCGTAATGGGCAGCGATGGCACAAGCCTGCGCGTGACGGTCGAAACCGGTGAGGTCGTGACGGATGGCAGCCATTCCTACGCAGACGGCAGCACCCCGAACGTGATCGCCGGTGCCTATACCAATTCGATGGCCGGCGCGGAAAAGACCCAGCTTTTCAACATCGACGGGGCGCAAGGCTGGCTTGTGCTGCAAGACCCGCCGAACGAAGGCAAGCTCAACGCTGTCGGCGGCATCGGCATGATGCCCACAGAGGCAGGATTTGACATCGCCTCTGACGGAATGGGCGGCAACGAGGCTTGGCTGGCTGTGGCCGGGACATTCCATAAGGTCGACCTTGCGACAGGTGCAGCGGCCCCTGCCGCCACGGTGGAAGGCCTGACGCTGCGGGACATCGCCATCCTGCCCGCGATGTAACCGGAACCAGAGGGGCGAGCATGGCACGGTCGTGCTCGCCCCACACCGATTTTCAGCGCGTCAGGCCACGATCCGCACTGGGTTCAACACGGCCTCACGTCAAACATCCGCTTTGGTCGCCGCGCCCCCTTGTTTCCACCCCGAAGCGCGAAGCCATGTAGCGCCTTTTCTGTTGGGCCGCGTGAGTCACGGCGGCCTTATGCCCGGTGCCCCTCGGTGGCCAGTCTCATCATTAGGTGTCGTGCGTGCTCGGATGAAACAACTGCCGCGCATCAAAGGCAGCGGCGCAAAGGCCATCCGCAGCCGAATAGTCCACCATCGCCTGTAACTCGCGCCGATTGGTGGAAAGGCCATAGAGCCAAGGATCAGGCCCCATCAAGGCCGCTGTTTCCTCATAGTGCGCGGCAATCCATGGCAGGGAAACGCGCAAAAAATTGTTCCGCTGTACTTCGTCCACGGCAATCGCCTTCGCAGCACTGAAGGCCCGGAAGAGTTCGAGCGGAAGCCACGGATGTGCTTCTGCCAATTCCCGTCGCACAGAGATGCAATGCATGATCGGGAAAAAACCTGTCGCGCGGAAATAGTCCTTTTCCGCGGTCGCGTAATCCGGCCAAAGCCGGGCGACACGCCCCGATCCATCGAGAAAACTTGACGGCGGACGAGGTGTGATCAGCGCATCAAGATCCCCAGACAGCAGAAGGCCATTGAGCGTCTCTTGCGGGCCAATCCGGCGCATCTTGATACGGTCTGGCAGCTGGATCGCGACCCTTTCCGTACCACCAGCCACTTCTTGGCTCCCCACAACCCATTCGACCTCCTCGGGTTTCACCCCATGCTGATCTGCCAGGATACCACGCATCCACATCGCGGCGGTTTGTTGATACTCTGGTAGGCCGACCCTACGCCCCCGGAGATCTTCCGCCCGCGAGATACCAGCGCCAGCTCTCACGAAAACACCAGAGTGCCGGAAGGCACGCGACGGAAACACAGGCACCCCGATATAGGCGCTGTCTCCTCTGGCAGTGGTAACGATATGGCTCGCCATCGACAGTTCGGTGATGTCGAAGGCTTTGTCCCTCAGGGCGCGGCGGAAGATATCTTCCGGTTCACCTGGTAGACCAATTATCTCGACACCCGGGATCTGGACGCGCCCATCGAGAATCGGCCTTGTGCGATCAGAAGCCGTACAGGCCAGCGTGAGGGTGAGTTTTGCCACGTTTCGATCCTTTATTGGCAGGTATTGGCCAAGGTTCCGATCCCGGTGATGGTGATTTCCACCCGATCACCGGGCGCAAGAAACTGCGGCGGGTCAAGACCGATCCCAACACCGGCGGGCGTTCCGGTTGCAATGATATCGCCCGGCTCCAGCGTGATACCTGCTGACAGGGTTGCGATCAGAGTTGGGATGTCAAATATAAGATCGCGTGTGTTGGCTTTCTGACGCAGCTCGCCGTTCACATGGCAGGTCACCGTCAGGTTTGTGGCGTCAACTGCATCGGCCGTTACGGCCCAAGGTCCCATCGGAGCAAAGCTGTCAAGCGATTTCCCAAGAAACCACTGCTTGTGATTCTTTTGAAGATCACGCGCCGTTACGTCATTGACGATCGTATAGCCCCAAATATGCGACCATGCATCCTCCGGGCGGATTCCACGACCACCTTTTCCAATGATAACAGCCAACTCCGCCTCGTAATCCACCTTCTCTGTCACGCCTTGGTGCAGGAAAATCGGGGCATTGTTTGCCGTCACCGTGCTCGGAAGCTTGGAAAACAGGGCGGGAAAATCATCCACATCCTTGCCGGCCACCGCGCCTGCCTCATAGCCGGAGCGTGCGAATTCCTTCGCATGTTCCCGATAGTTCTTTCCCACGCACATGATGTTGCGATGCGGGCGGGGGAAAGGGGCCAAAACCTCTACCGAGGACAATGGGATGGACGAGCCGGGCACGACCACCGAAACCGGGTCCACACCCGCAGCAATGACCTGACGGAGATCAGACCATTCAGGCGCAAGGAGTTCGATCCGCGTCTCATCTTCTGTGACACATCCGATTCTCTGTGCGCCGTTGTATTTGACTGTGGCCAGTTTCATCTCTCGCCCCTTTCTGTTGGACCGCATTGGTGATCAAATCCGACATGGTCATCCAAATGTCAACCAAAATGGGAAATCGGTTGACAGGTATTGCAAATGCGGTTTACCAATTTGTCCAAGCGAGGGGTTCATGCAGCGAAGCGATCACAACGTGAGAGAGTTCCTTACGGCTGCCATCGACAGCGGCGCATATGCGCCCGGAGATCGGCTGCCCACGGAGCGCGAACTGTGTGACCAGTTGGCGGTGAGCCGGAGCGCTGTGCGAAATGCTTTGGCGGTTCTGGAGGGAGAGGGCCGCATTATTCGTATTGCGGGCAGCGGAACATATGTCGCGGGGAGCGAAGCGAATACGAACGGGGTCATCCGCAATCTCGTACAGGCGACAAGCCCGGCACAGGTAATGGAGGCGCGTCTTGCGATTGAGCCTCAACTGGCAGGACTTGTCGCAACAAATGCCACGACGGCTGATTTCATGGACATGCAGCGCTGCCATGAGGCCGCTGTGGCTGCGACAACGATGGAAGAGTTCGAGAAATGGGATGCCGCCCTGCATCAGGTCATCGCGGAGGCAGGGCGAAATCCGCTCGTTATCGAAGCCTATAATCTGATCACCCGGGCGCGGGATCAGGGAGAATGGGGAGAGTTGAAGCGCCGCAGCCTGACGGCAGAGCGCCGCAGGCTCTACGAAGAAGATCACGCGCGGATCGTTGCAGCGCTCAAGCAGCGCGATGCAGAGCGTGGGGAACATGAACTACGGACGCATCTGCTCAGGGTTCGGGCAAACCTTCTGGGTCTCTGAAGGCTCGGATTAACCAGGAACGATAAGGGGCCATCTTCAGTGATGGCAGCGGAAGGCATGTGCCTTACCGCAGGAGAAAGATATGCCGTCGACAACCGCTGCCATGAACACACCAGACAACACCGCCGTCATTGCGGCCCGCAGGGTGCGCAAGACCTTCGGCGATGGGCGTGTTTTGGCGCTTGAGGATGCGTCTTTTGACATTCGACCCGGCGAATTCATCACGATGGTAGGGCCTTCGGGCTGCGGAAAATCCACACTGCTCCGGATCGTTGCAGGACTGATCAACCACAGCGGCGGTGAGATGATCGTGCATGGTCGTGCGGTCACCGGCCCACGTGATGATGTCGCGATGATGTTCCAAAAGCCGACGCTTCTTGCCTGGCGCACGGCCGTTGAGAATGTGCTCCTCCCGACGGAACTGGCCGGAACCGTCACCGATGCTGACCGTGAGAAGGCCCTCTCCCTGCTAGAGCTTGTCGGGCTAAAGGACTTTGCTTTTTCGTTTCCCAGCCAGCTTTCGGGCGGGATGCAACAGCGCGTGGCCCTTGCACGTTTGTTGAAGACGGGCGCTGATATCCTTTTGCTAGACGAACCTTTCGGCGCTCTGGACGAATTCACCCGCGAACACTTGAATGTGGAATTGATGCGGATTGTGGCCGAAGTGCAGGCCACCGCGATGTTCGTCACACATAATATTGGCGAGGCCATCTTCCTCGCAGATCGCGTTTTTGTCATGACCCCGCGTCCCGGTCGGCTGGCGCGGATCATCGATGTGCCATTTGCCCGCCCGCGCAAACCCGAATTGCAGTTGACCCCAGAGTTCAACGCTCTCGTTGCAGAGGCCCGAGCTGTTCTGGGGGGGCTTGAATGAGCGCATCGGATCAAATCGACCTCCCCAAAAACCTCGCAAAGGGCGGGTCGACAGGTCGCATCCTGTTCAATCATCTGGCAATTCTCTGCTGCTGGGTTGGCTTGTGGGAAATCGGCTCCCGTGCGGGCTTTATCGATCCGCTCTTCTTTCCGCGGCCCTCGGACATCCTTCTCGGCTTTTGGCGCCTTTACATCACCCAAGGGAACATCTGGTTCCATCTTGGACTGACCATGGCAGAGGTGGCAGCGGGGTTCATTGCGGGCTCGCTGCTTGGGATTGGCTTGGCCTTTGTCGTCGGCCTTTCCGATACCCTGCGCCGCTTCCTCAAACCCTAAGTCGTCGTGATCGAGGCAACCCCGCGCATCGCCATCGGGCCGATCGTGATCGCTGCCTTCGGCTTTGGCTGGACGTCCAAGATCGTGATCGTGATGCTGGTGTGTTTCTTCGCACCCTTCGTCAACACGTTGAACGGGATCATCAACGTCGACCGTGATCAGCTTGATATGTTCCGGTCCATGCGGGCAACGCGACTGCAAACTTTCCGAAAGCTCATTCTGCCCGAGGCGACGCCTGAAATCATGGCAGGTCTGCGTCTGGCCATGGCATCCGCTCTTGGCGGGGCTCTGGTTGCAGAGTTCATCGCATCGAACAACGGCGTGGGCAAACTGATCAGCACCTACACCGGCAACCTCAACATGGCCTCTGCTTTCGTCTGTGTTCTGACACTCTCCGCGATCGGCTTCTTCATTTTGCGGGGGATGGAATGGATCGATCGCTGGCTTGTGTTCTGGACAGACCGCGACAGGACAGAGGCGGTAGGACGCAAACGGGCACTGCGCTGGCAGAATGCCGCAAAAAAGGAGGGCAGGGCATGACGTCAAAAGCTTGGTTCGTCGAACTTGCCAAACACCTTGCCGTTTTCGCTGCGCTGATCCTGATCTGGGAAGGCGCGTCGATCCTCGGCTTTATCGACACAATCCTTGTGCCGCAGCCCTCGGAAATCTGGAAAGGCATCGTCGACCTCTATTTCACGCGCGGCATCATCTACTGGCACTTCGGGATCACGCTTTACGAAGCGGCAGCAGGGTTTGTCATCGGTGCGGGGCTGGGGCTTTTGCTCGCGACCGGGTCTGCGATGAACGATACCTTCGCCCGCTATGTCGCCCCCTATGCCACGCTCTTGAACGTAACCCCTGGGCTGGCGCTGACGCCCATTGTGATTGCATGGTTTGGCTTTGGGTACGGCTCGAAAATTGCCCTCGGGGCCATCACCTGCTTTTTCCCGGTCTTTGTGAACACGCTGATCGGTCTGACGCGGATGGATCCCGACACATCCGAGATGTTTCGATCGATGGGCGCAAGTCGGAGGCAGCTGTTATGGAAGCTGCAGCTTCCTGCCGCTTTGCCCATGATCTTTGCCGGGTTCAAGATTTCAGTCACGACCGCCTTGGTCGGCGCGATCGTCGCTGAATTCTCCCAAGGCACCGCCGGGATCGGTGTGCTGATGCAACGCTTCGCCTTTCAGTTGAACGGCGGTGCGGCCATTGCCTCGCTCCTCAGCATGTCGCTGCTCGGGCTTATCTTGTTCTTCATCATCGAGATCATCGACGACCGGATCGTGTTCTGGCGTCGGGATGCGCGCATGACAGCCGTTTCGCGCAAAAGGCGCGCAGCATGGGCATGCATGCGCAAGTGAACTCTACACGAGAGACACACCAAGGGAGGACTACATGAAGCAACTTACAAAGATCGGCCTCTTGGCCCTTGCCACGGCGTTCGTGGCATCGACCGCCCCGGCACAGGACCTGACGACCGTGAATGCGATCATGCCAAAGCAGCGATCCGCGAATTACTTCCCGCTGATCGTGGGCGAGGCACTTGGCTACTTCGAAGAAGAGGGCATCAGCGTCAACTTGCTGCCGTCCGAGACGCCCATTCCTTTCGTGAACTTCGTCCGCAACGGCGAAGCGGATATTGCCATGATGGATCCCGCAGAAGTGCTGACAGCGGTGGCTGCGGGCGCCGAAATCAAGGTGATCTACGAAGTCATGCAGACCGCACCTGATGGCATCGCGGTTGCCGACCAAAGCTCTGTTCAGGATATGGCGGCGCTCAAAGGGCAGACGGTCGGTCTGGTGACCGAACGCGACATGGTTACCATGAAAATCGCGCTCGATGCCGTTGGCCTGACAGAGGCGGATGTGACCCCGGTCGTTGTCGGCGAAGCCGGGCCAACGCTGGCGGCCGCCTTCCGCGACCAGACAGTAGCCGCCATCGCAGGCTCCGGCCCGGACTGGCTGGCAATCCGCGCGAGTGGGCAGGAAATCCGGCTGATCACGCCCCCTGCCGTCTCAAACAAACCGGGCAATACCTTTGTCGTTTCGGCTGCTGCAACGACCGAGAAGCGCGAACTTCTGGAAGGGTTCATGCGCGCATGGTCGAAAGGCATGTATGTTGCCCAGATTGACCCAGAAGTCGTCGCAAAGATCGCGCAGACCGCTGTGCCGGAGGAATGGGAAGACGCGAACTTTGGCCAGCAATATCTGAACAACGCCATGCGGCTGAACGTGTCCGTGACGGAAAACAAAGGCGATCTGCAAACTGAAATTTGGTCGGGCATTCAGCCTGCGATGATCAAGTTCGGTGTGATCGGCGAGGCGGTAGAGCCTTCTGTCTTCCTTGACCCCTCTTTCATCGGTCCGGCAAATGATTGGTCGGCAGAGGAAGTCCAGAAAGAAGTTGCAGACTGGCGCGCTGCGAACATGTAACCGTCAGAACAGACGACCCCCGCGCCCGTGCCGACCCTCGGCGCGGGCGCACGCCATGAAGGCCGAGATGACCCAGACGCTGCGCGATCTTTATGCCGCCCGTATCGCCTCCGGCGCAATCCGCCCGGACCCGGCTCAAGAGGCGGCCTTGCTGCCTTTGGAACGGGTGCGGGCGCAATTGACCGCGCGGTCGAGGCCTTCTGGCTGGCGCGCCCTAACCTGGCCGTTGCGGGCCAAGCCGCCTGTGATCCGCGGCCTGTATCTGTGGGGCGATGTTGGGCGCGGCAAGTCCATGTTGATGGATCTGCTGATTGCCAGCCTCCCTGTGCCGGGTGTCCGGCGGCTTCATTTCCATGCCTTCTTGCGCGATGTTCACGCCGAAGTGCATGCAACGCAGAAGGCGGGCGGGCGCGATGCCATCACCACGACAGTAGATCGCTTTGCCAAGGGTCTAAAGCTTCTCGCACTAGATGAAATGGACGTCAGCGACATTGCCGACGCCATGATCGTGGACAGGGTCTTTCGTCGCCTGCTGGATCAAGGCACAGTGATCGTGACCACCTCCAACCGTCCGCCAGAGCAGCTTTACCGTGATGGTTTGAAGCGCGAGCTGTTTCTGCCCTTCGTTGCGCTGCTGACGACCCATCTTGACGTGATCCAGATGGAAAGCCCAAAGGATTGGCGCAGGTCAAACCTTGTCGAGGATCGGCTTTACCTTCACCCCCTCAATCAGGAAACCGCCGCGGCCTTTGATCGGCTCTGGCATGCGCAAGTGAGAGATACGGCTCAAGCGGGTCACTTCATGGCCTCAGGCCGTCGTGTCGATCTGGGTCTGATGACTGATCACGTGCTGCGCGCAACTTTCGCCGAGCTCTGCGAAAAGCCACTGGGTCCCGGTGACTATCTGGAGATCGCAGAACGGTTCCAGACGGTTTTTCTCGACGAGGTGCCCTATCTGCCACCGTCCAGCCGCGATGCAGCACGCCGCTTCGTGATGCTGGTTGATGCCCTCTATGAGGCGAAACGACGTCTGCTGCTCCGGGCAGAGACGGAGGTCGATCATCTGCTTGCCGACGAACTGGCCTATTTGGGCACAAAACGGCTGCTGAGTCGTCTGGCAGAAATGCAATCCGTCCTGTGGCCACCATCCGCGACAAAGACTGTCGCATGACATCGAACCGCCCCATCCTGTCCGATCGCCAGCCTGTTGATTGCTGTCGTCCTTGATTGGCCCTCCGTTCGGTTCCGGAACACCATCCTGGCCTCTGAGATGCCCTTGGGGCGGGGCACCTCCACCGCATCGGCGACGAGTCCCTGAAGCTTGCCGAAAAAGGTCGCGCTCGCCCTATGGTCGCGGGTTATGATCACTGGGCAAGCGGCACTGCCGGGCAACGGCTGTCCTGACTGTCCGCTTCCGTCGCAAATCGGGGTCTTTTGCAGGTCCAAGGCATCGATGGTGTAGACATAGCGACAATCTTGGCAACAATAGGTTTCGCTAAACCAAACCCATTCGATCAGCACTTTTCTTCAGCACAGGTTCGCCATGGCCCGTAAGCATCTTGCCGGTTTCTGCGTTGGAATTCTCTTGTCTGTCCCCGCTTTCGCCGAAACACCCCGCACCATCATCGTCATGGATGGCTCCGGCTCGATGTGGGGCCAGATCGACAACCGCACCAAATTGGAAATCGCGCGCGAAACTGTGGGGCAGGTGCTGGGTACAATTCCCGCCGATCAGGAACTTGGCCTGATGGCCTATGGCCATCGCGAAAGGGGCAACTGCGCCGACATCGAACTGATGGTGCCCCCGGCGGCAGGCACAGCGTCGGACATCACCGCGCGGGTGAACGAGATGCGGTTTCAGGGCAAGACGCCCCTGACCGAGGCCGTGCGTCAGGCCGCAGAGGTGCTGCGCTCCGAAGAGGAGGCAGCGACGGTCGTGCTGGTCACCGACGGTCTGGAAACCTGCGAGGCAGACCCCTGCGCCTTGGGGCGCGAGCTGGAGGCGGCAGGTCTGAATTTCACCGCGCATGTCATCGGTTTTGGCCTGACCGAAGAAGAAGGCGCGCAGGTAGCCTGTCTCGCGGAGGAAACCGGGGGGCTCTACCTACAGGCCACTGACGCCGGCGCGCTGGCCGATGCGCTGACACGCACGGTCGCCGCAGCGCCACCGCCCGCATCCGCGCCCGAACCGCCGCCGCCGCCCACGCGCGACTATTTCCCCGGCGCGGTGCGGATGCCCGACATCGCGCTCGCGCCCAGCGGGTACACCATCGGTGATCTTACCGGCGATCCCGCGCCCCTGAGCTTTCCCGCCGATGGCACCGCGGACCAATGCGCCGCCGCCTGCGATGCCGATGGCCTTTGCGCTGCCTATCGCTATGAACCGCCCGGTAGCCTCTTCGTGGAAGAGGCGCGCTGCTTCCTCTACGCCGCGTCGTCCGAAATGGACTATGCCGAGATGAACCCGGGCGAAGGGTGGCAATCGGGCATCAAGGATGGCGTCCTCATGCTGGTTCGCCCCTATGCGCCGAAACCGGAACTGACCGCCCTCCTCTCCGCTCCCACCTCTGCACCGCAAGGCGCGCGCATCATGGTGGGCTGGGAAGGGCCGAGGTCAGCCTATGACTACATCCGCGTGTTCGACGCCAGTGGCAACTGGCTGGCCGAAGTGGCACCGGGCGATGTGAACCCGGTCGAATTGCAACTGCCCTGGGCCACCGGCGATTTCACACTGGCCTATGTTCTGGAAACCGAAGCCATCGGCGCCTCCGTCCCCCTGACCCTGACGCCAGCGCCCGTGTCGATCACCGCGCCCGCCACGGCCCAAGTGGGGCAAGAGGTCACGATCACATGGGTCGGCCCCGGGGCGTATCTCGACAATATTCAGCTTCTCAATACCGATACGGGCGAACGCTGGGGCTATGACTATATCGAGGGCAAGGACAACATGGTCTGGACCATGCCAGACATGCCCGGCACCTACAGTTTTGCCTATGCCTTCCGCGACAGCGAGGTGATCCATACCACCCCGATCACGGTCACGCTGGAACGGGCAGAAACCGCGCCCGAACCGACGGCCCCGCCCGCGCTCCAGGCCGTGCCCGTCACCTTCACCGGCGCGGGGACCGAGGCCTACCCGCTCTCGATCACATGGTCCGCCACGCCCATTCCGGGGCAGGACCTGCCGCCCGAGGCCTTTGCGATGAACGAGGGCGTGCTTGGCACCGCTTCGGCCGAATTCCTGCCCGGCACCTATGACGTTCTGGGCGATGCGGGCGATACGGTCTTTGCCGGGCAAATCACGGTCACCGCCACCGGCCCCAACGATTTCGTCATCCCCGTGTCGGCGGCCCT
>JALOTC010000068.1 GCA_025458085.1 Cypionkella sp.
TTTGGCCGCACCCCCTTTTGCATGATGCTTTCAGTTTTCAAACAACAGCCGCCAGAAGAAGATCGCGCTCATTCCGAAGCCTATGAGGGCGATCACACCTCGGACTACAGGCTTTGGCAGTTTGCGCGCCAAGGGAGCGCCGGCATAGCCGCCTGCGGTCGCCGCAAGCATCATCACAAGGGCTTGCGGCCAGGCTATTAGCCCCGCCAAGGCAAAGACCACCACCGAAATGGCGGAGAGAAGAAAACTCAGGCCTGATTTCAGCGCATTCATGCGGTCAAGATCGGACATGCCCCAAAGCGAAAACAGCGCCAACAGGATGATACCAAGCCCGCCGTTGAAATAGCCGCCATAAAGCGCCACTGCGAAAAGACCCAAGGACCCTTCTGGCGTTACATCCTGCGCCCTTTGCGCTGCCCAGACGCGGACCTTGTCGCCAAAGAGAAAGGCAAAGGTTGCGCCCAACAGAAGAAAAGGGACGACAATGGCAAAAGCTTCGTTGGACGACACCAACAGAAGGCCAGAGCCGACCAATCCCCCTGCCAAGGTGACTCCTGCAAGCCGCATGAGCCGACTGCGTTGAAAACTAGCCAGTTCGCGCCGAAACCCCAACGCTCCGCCCAGATAGCCGGGGAAGACCGCAACCGTACTGGTGGCATTCGCAATAACTGGAGGAATGCCCGTAAAGACCAGCGCAGGAAAGGTAAGGAAGGTGCCGCCCCCGGCAATAGTATTCAGAACGCCCGCGCAAAAGGCAGCGGCGATCAGGATCAGATATTCCATGGGGATCACCCCTCCCGGACGTTTGCGACCTGCACTCTGACGATAGCCTTGACTGAAAATGCGGGCCCGATTACCCGTTTCGCCTGCGAAATTCAGCCGGCTGCTTCCCTGTGTAGCGATCAGAGGGGCTCAAGGACAAGGGTGCCCGCAAAGACCTCGCGCGCGACGGTTTGGATGAGACGCGCGATGCGCGGGGCGGTGTCGTCACCGCTTGCGCTTCTTGTAACCAAGCCGACTGAGCGGAGCGTGCGCGGACCCTCAAGCGATACGACCGTTACATCCCGATCATCTGGCGTGACTTCTGACCGGACATAAAGAGCGGGCAGGAATGCTATTCCCATTCCCATGCCGGTCATCAGCCGGATCGCATCAAGACTCGTGCCTTCGTAATCGGCGCGAAGCTTTGCGCCAAGCGCTTCGCAAAGGTCGGCGACCTGCTGACGCAGGGCGAAAGCTGGACCGAGGGCCAGAACTGTCTGGCCACGCAGCTCTTCCCTGGCGATCCGTTCGCGACCCGCAAAGGGGTGGTCACGGGCCACGACGACCTCCAACGGCTCGCGGAATAGCCTTATCGGTGTTACGTCGCCTCGGACAGGAAGCTGGACGAGGATCATATCGAAATCCCCGCGCGCCAGCCCAGCCGCCAGTGCCGCTGGGGTCGCCTCTCGGATAAAAAGTTGCAGTTCCGGGTGCTTGGCATGAAGCCGTGCAATGACATGGGGCAAGAGATAGGGCCCAAGTGTGCCCGATGCCCCAAAGCGGATCGTGCCCGACAGCCCGGTGCGCGGCAGATCAAATCGGTTCACCAAGGCCTGTGCGGAGTCGAGGATTGCGCGGGCGCGGTCATGCACTTCGCGCCCGGCGGGGGTTGGGATCACCCCCGCCCGGCCTCGTTCCACAAGCCGCTGGCCAAGCCGTTTTTCCAGCGTGGCCAGTTGCACCGAGAGCGAGGGCTGGCTGATCCCGCATTGATCCGCCGCAGCCTTGAAGCTTCCCGTCTCGACCAGCGCGACGAAATATTCAAGCTGACGGAGACTGGGAAGATCACGCATCTTGCACCTTACAGGAACTCATCCTCGCCCCCGCCTTCGTCGAAGGACGGTGGTGGCGGCGGCGCGCCTTCGGTTCCCGGCGCATCGGACCGGAAGATCTGATCCGGCAGCCACGTGGCCAATTCGGGGAAGATCCACAGCATGGCCAGAGCAAAAACCTGGATCACGATGAAGGGAATGACGCCCCGATAGATCATCGGCGTGGTGATCGTGCGCGGCGCAACCCCCCGCAGATAGAAGAGCGAGAAGCCGAAGGGCGGTGTCAGGAACGAGGTCTGCAAGAGCAAGCCGATCATCACCCCCAGCCAGATCGGATCCACGCCCATGATCAGAAGGACAGGGGCAGTGATCGGGATCACGATGAAGATGATTTCAAACGTGTCAAGGAAGAAGCCAAGCACGAAGATGATCAGGAACACTACGAAGAGCGCCCCGAACTGACCACCTGGCATCTGTTCGAGGAAGCCTCGCACCATCTGGGTGCCGCCAAGCTGGGTAAAGACCAGTGCAAAGGCCGTAGCCCCCAAGAGGATGATGAACACCATCGAGGTGATCGACATGGTCGAGACAGAGGAGCGGAACAGCGTCTCGAAATAGCTGCGCCGCAGGTCGCCGCGCAGCAAGATCGCGAGCAGGGCAATCGCAAGCAGCGCCAGCATCGTGTTCAATAGCCCGGTTGCGCCAAAGAACCATGCTGTTGTGATCAGACCGGCCAAGGCCACCAGCCAGAACCAGAACAGGCGGATGTCCCGCTTCGGGTCGCCCTCCGCCCCAAGATAGGCATCGGCAAACAGTTTGACCGCGGCAAGGAACAAGGCCCCGACGGCGCCGACGCTCGCGCTCTCCGTGGGTGTGGCGACACCAGTGACGATGGAGCCGAGAACCGACACGATGAGAAGAAGTGGCGGGATCAGCGCCCCGACGATCCGAAGGCCAAGCCCTGCCTTTTCTTCAGGGGTCATGACGACGGGGGGGCAGCTTTCCGGCCGGAAGATGGCCTGCCAGATGATATAGAGCGAAAACATCGCGACCAGCGCAAGGCTCGGAAGCATTGCCCCGGCGAAGAGATCCCCCACGGAAACGGTATCGGGGGCGAAATTGCCAAGCGACAGTTGCGCCGCCGAATTCGCGCCTTGCAGGATATCGGCAAGGAAGATCAGCACCGTCGATGGCGGGATGATCTGCCCCAAGGTGCCCGCCGCACAGATCGTGCCGGTGGCAAGCCTCGGGTCATAGCCCGCGCGCATCATCGCAGGCAGGCTGAGCAAACCCATGGTCACAACGGTTGCGCCCACCACGCCCGTGGCCGCCGCCAAGAGCGCACCCACGAGAACGACCGACAGGGCAAGACCGCCGCGCAGCGTGCCGAACAATTGACCCATGGTTGTGAGCAGTGACTCCGCGATCCCAGATCGTTCGAGGACCACCCCCATGAAGACGAAGAGAGGGACAGCTACAAGCACAGGGTTTGTGATCACGCCCCAGAACCGGTTTGGAAGGGCAGCGAACAGCGCCTGATCAAAAGCGCCGATGGCGATGCCGGCAAAGCCCACCAGAATGGCAAGCCCGCCAAGGGTAAAGGCCACGATATAGCCCGACATCAGGAAAAGAATGATCAGCAGGAAAAGACCTGCCGCCATCAGTTGGCCAAGAATTGCGACGTCCATGGGGTTCTCCTCCCGGCCTAGGTGGTCTGGTCGGCACCATGGCCGCCGTGATGCAGTGCGTGGCGTTCATATCCGGCAAGGACCATCAATCCGCGCAACACAAAGGCCGTTCCCTGCAGCGCCACCAGAAGGATGAAGCCCAAAAGCGTGGCCTTGAGGATCCAGTAATTGCCCATACCGCCGGGGTTGAGCGACCCTTCATCCGAGGCGTAGGAGGCGCTCCAGAAGGTCCAGACGGCGGAGCCGAAAATGGCAAGGAAAGGAACCAGCAAGAGCAGGGTCATCACCATGTCGGACAGCGCCCTGCGTCGCACCGACCAGCGGGAGTAGAGGACATCGACCCGGACGAAGCCGCCGCTCATCATCGTATAGCCTGCGCCAAGGACGATCACGACGACATGGGTCCAGATGTAGGACTCCTGCAACCAGATCAGACCGGCCCCCATCACATAGCGCAAATAGACCGTCGCAAAGCAGAGCAGGACCGTCCCCAGCGTGGCCCAAGCGACGAGATAGCCACTCCACCGACAAAGCGCGTCGATCGCCGCAACGATCTGCGCTGACACGCGTACCCAGCCGGGCTCTGGCCCGGCATCCGCAGATACCATTCTTCCCTCTCCCTCTCTCGCGCCGCTTGGTCCGCCTGTCTTTGCGGCGATGCCCGAGGCACGATCCCTGTTGACCCGGACCGCAGGCGCTTTCCCCGGTCCATTCGCGCTAGATTGCCGCAGCCTTTTCGATTGCAAGGGATGTGGATAGGTTTTTTTAAATGAAATAGGTTTGTCTGATAGTTTCCGATAGTTTTGTCCTATTCGGCTAAATTCTGACCCTTTCCCCGTTGTCCTGCGACATTCCGTCTCCACCTCCTGCGGCATTGCGTCGACTGGGCAGAGGCCCCCGGCGGCAAGGGAGCGCAACGAAGCGGGAGGTAGAAATGAAGAGACGTGACTTTCTAACCAAGTCGGTTCTGGGTGGTGGTGCGGCGGTGGCCGCTGCGGGGCTGGCGGCACCGGCCATCGCACAGAGCGTGATCGAATGGCGCATGGTCCATTCTTGGCCCAAGGGGCTGCCGGGCGTCGGCGTTGGTGCAGAGCGTCTGGCGCGCCGGATTGAGACGATGTCGGGCGGGCGGATGAAGATCAACGTCTTTGCCGCAGGTGAACTTGTCCCCGCGCTGGGCTGCATGGATGCGGTCATGGATGGCACGGCCGAAATGGGCCATGACGCCAGCTTCTATCACGTCGGCAAGCATCCGATGCTCGCGGCCTTCTTTGCCGTGCCCTTTGGCATGACCAGCGACGAGCAGGCCGCATGGCTGTTGCACGCCGGTGGTCAGCAGCTTTGGGATGAGTTGAACAGCCAGTTCGGGATTATCTCGCTACCCGCAGGCCAGACCTCGGCGCAGTCCTTCGGCTGGTTCAAGCGCGAGATCAACACGCCCGAGGATTTCCAAGGTCTAAAGATCCGCATGCCGGGCCTTGGCGGCGAGATGGTCAAGAAACTCGGCGCGACCCCCGTCTTGCTGCCTGCGGGCGAGATTTTCGCTGCGCTGCAATCGGGCGCGGTGGATGCCGCCGAATTCATCGGCCCGGTTAACGACCTGCCCATGGGTTTCCATCAGGTCGCCAAGATCAGCTATGGCCCCGGCGTGCAGGAACCCGGCGGGACGGTTCAGTTGATGCTGAATACCGCCAAGTTCCAGGAACTCCCTGCCGATCTGCAAGAGATCATCCGCGCGGCTGCCCATGCCGGGCATGAGGACATGAAGGTCGAATACGACCTGCAATCCGGTCGCGCGATGGAAACGTTGCGGGTCGAACATGGAGTCGAATTCCGCAGGCTGGAGCGTCCAGTATTGGAGGCCTTGGGCCGCGCGGCGGGCGAGGTCATTCAGGAAAGCTATGATGCAGGCGACGATCTGACGCGCCGCATCTGGGATAGCTATCTGGCCTCACGCGCGGATACGATGCGCTTCCTGCGGTTTAACGAGCAGGCGTTCCTGAACGCACGCACCTTGGAGTTCCCCTTCCCTGGCCCCCGCGCGACCTGAGGCGTTGCACGTCGATCCGCTCAAACGGAACATGCATTGATTAAGCAGAAAGCGCGCTCCGAGAGGGGCGCGCTCTTTCGTTCGCGAAAAGGTTGCATAGAGGCTGTCAGCTTCGGGTTCAGGAGCCATCCTGCGATGATGTTCGTGCGCCTGTTCTTCTCCCTCCGCTTGTATGGCCGGACACACGAAACGCCGATTTGCGACGGGTTGAATTTTGATCAAGAATAAACCAATCGTAGAAATGGTTGAGAATTGATCCGATTGTTGTGCTGAGTTTCATTTTCTGGATTTCTGACCTTCCGATACCTTTTGGGAGTGGGTAAGAAGAAAATGAATATTCTTTCAATGCTATATAACGAATTCTTGGCTTGGGGGAGCCACATCGCTCTCATTCTTGAATAGGTGAGCAGCCGGACACAATGGATCGGTTTGCCCTTGCCATGAACCAATTTGCATCAATATATTTGTGTTGGGGTGGATCAATGGGCAGACAAAGAATGCAAGGGCGAAGCCGCGACAACGCGGGATTGTGCGACAGGGGCGAAAGGTCATGAGCCATCTGAAGCTCAGTTTCGCGACATGGGACCATGACCGTGTGATGCCGCTCCATGATGGGCGCGTCGGGATCGACGACGTTGATCTGGACAGTCACATCCTGCCCACGACGAAACTCTTCCCAATCGCCGTGCAAGAGGCACGCTTCGACATCACCGAACTGTCGCTGTCGAGCCATATCCTTCAGGTCGCGAGGGGTAACTCCGCCTATGTCGCGCTTCCCGCCTTTGTCAGCCGTGCCTTCCGGCACAACGGCTTTTACCGGCGCGCGGGCAGCGGGATCAAAACCCCGGCAGATTTCGCCGGGCGCACCATCGGTGTCCCGGAATATCAAATGACCGCCGCGCTTTGGATGCGGGGTATCCTTGCCGATGACCACGGCGTAAAGCCAACCGACATCCACTGGCGCACCGGCGCGCTGGATCAGGGGGTGCGGCACGAAAGGCTCGCACTCACCCCGCCGCCCGATCTGCGGATCACCCCGATCAAGGATGGCGAAACTCTCCAAGACCTTTTGCTCGCAGGTGAACTGGACGGGCTACTTGCCCCCAACCCGCCGCGGGCCTTCATGGAGGGCGACCCCCGGATCGAACGCGTCTACCCCGATTTCGAAGCCGTCGAACAGGACTGGCACCGCAGGACTGGGTTCTTCCCTATTATGCATGTCATTGCCCTGCGCCGCACTCTGGCCGAGGCGCATCCTTGGCTCCCCCGCGCGCTGCAAGACGCTTTGGTCACGGCGCGCGACATGGCGCTCGATCGTCTGCGCGAGGTCTGGCTCGGCTCCGCCAACCGGCTGAGCCTGCCGTGGCTCAACGCGTCGATGGAGCGGACCCGGGCCACAATGGGCGCGAGCTACTGGCCCTATGGCTTTGGCAGCGCCCGGGCCGAGGTCGCCGCCATGTGCCGCTATTCCGTCGACCAATATCTCGCCCCGCGCCTTGTCGCGCCGGAAGAGCTTTTCGATCCATCCCTGCTGGACACCTGAGGAGGCAGGCAGGGGAACCACCACCGAAAACACGATAAAAGGGAGGACTGACATGCTGAGACGAAGCTTTACCCTCGGAACGCTTGCCCTCTGCGGGGCGCTGTCCACCGGGCTTGCCTTTGCGCAAGACATGCGCGCGCCCGAAGGCCCGATTGAATTCACGGTCGGCGCAGGTGCGGGCGGGTCACCCGACATCATCATGCGCACCTTCGCCCAGATCATGAACGAAAGCGGTCTGGTCGCGAATCCGATCGTGGTGCAAAACCGCTCGGGCGCGGGCCATTCCAATGCCTACAACCACGTCCTTGGCCTGCCGGGGGATGAGAATACGCTCCTGACGCTGGCCTCGCCCGTGTTCACCACGCCCATCGTGCAGGGTACCCCCTCGGTCATTGACCAGATCACCCCCATCGCCGTGCTGGTGCAGTCCGAACTCCTTCTGTTCACCACACCCGACAGCGCCTTCAACAGCCTTCAGGATGTTGTCGCCGCCGCGACCGCCGAACCGGGCCGCGTGCGTGTGGCGGGCGGGGCCTCGGGCGGCAATGACCATGTGCTGACGGGACTTCTGGAATCCACCAGCGGAACGACGCTGACCTATATCCCCCATGAAAGCGGCGGCGCTGCACGGGCCACCTTCCTTGGCGGGAATGTGGAACTCCATTTCGCCACGCTCTCCGAAGGGCTGGAGATGATCGCCGCAGGCACCGGCAAGCCGCTGGCCATCTTCTCGGCCGAGCGCCGGACAGAAGAGGCGTTGGCAAATGTGGCCACCGCGCGCGAACAGGGGGTGGATGTAGTCTATACCCAGTTCTGGGGCGTGGGCGGTCCTGCAAATCTCGATCCAGCCGTGGCCGCATGGTGGGCCGACAAATTCGAACAGGCCGCGCAGAGCGATCAGTTCCAAGCATGGCTTGGCGAAAACCTCTACCGGTCCGACATGGTCACCCTTGCCGAGGCCGGGGCCTATTTCGCCCGCGAACAGCAGACCTTCCGCGATGTGCTGACCCGTATCGGTCTGGCCAAGTAGCCGCAGCGTCACGGTCCCGAGGCGGTCCGGACAGGTGTTCAGAACGGGAGGAATGTCATGCGCCCCATCGAGGCCATTCCGGCCGCCTTCCTGCTGCTGGTTGCAGCCCTTGTGTTTCTGGGAACGTCGGGGCTCAGTCTCTGGGATGGGCCGACGCCCGGCCCACGGTTTTTCCCGGTGATCCTGTCGATCACCGGGACCATCATCGCGCTGGTGCTGCTCTTCGCGCAACTGCGGGGGCTTGAATCGGTCGTGACCGATTTCCCGAACCGCCATGGCGCGATCCGGGTGATGGGGATCGTTGTGGCTCTTGTCCTCATGGCTCTTGGCGTCAAGCTCATCGGCTTTGTCCCGGCGCTCGCGCTTTTTGTCACTGCTGTTCTCTGGGGCCTGTTGCGCCAATCCCTTCCCTCCTCTGCCCTGACCGCTGCGGTTGTGGCGGGCTTTGTCCACTTCGTCTTTGTCCGCTGGCTTTCGGTTCCGCTGCCGATGCCATTTGGCATCTGAGCAAAGGTCCTCTCATGTTCGAACAACTGTTGATCGGCTTTGGCACAGCGCTCGACCCGCAGAATTTGCTTTTCATCTTTCTGGGCGTGCTGATCGGGCAGGTCGTGGGGGCGCTGCCCGGCCTTGGCCCCTCGGCGGGGATGGCGCTTTTGCTGCCCCTCACCTTCGGCCTAGAGCCTGTCACGGCCGTGATGATGCTGGCCGGGATCATGTATGGGGCGCAATATGGCGGCACGCTGACCTCGGTCCTCATCAATGTGCCGGGCGAGGCGTCAGGCGTGATGACCGCCGTCGATGGTAATGCCATGGCCCGCAAGGGCCGCGCCGGGGCCGCCCTGTCGATTTCGGCCATAGGATCGTTCATCGCTGGGATCGGGGCGGTGGCTGCCGTGGCCGTTCTCGCCCCGCCCCTTGCCAGTTTCGGGCTCAAGTTCAACGCGCCCGAATATTTCCTTCTGGCTTTACTCGGCATCCTTGCCATGGGCAGCCTTGGCGCATCGCCGATCAAATCCCTTGCGGCGGGCTTGCTTGGCCTGATGATCGCCCTGATCGGGGTTGACCCGCTGACCGGTGCGCCACGGCTGAACTTCGACAGCCCCGTTCTGGTCAAAGGGATCGACTTTATCCCCGTTGCGATCGGCGTCTTTGGCATTGCCGAGGTGCTTGCCTCGCTGGAACGTATGGACAAGGTCCAACCGATCCGAACCCGCTTGCGCGACATGTGGCTGACGGCCGAGGATTGGACGAAATGCCGTTTCTCTATCCTGCGCGGGGGTGTGATCGGGCTTTTTGTCGGCATCATGCCGGGGGCGGGGGCTTCCATCGCCTCTCTTCTCGCCTATCTGACCGAGCGGCGCTTCAGCTCCACACCGGAAACCTTCGGCAAAGGGGCGATTGATGGCGTAGCCGCAGCCGAGGCCGCCAATAATGCCGCCTCCCACGGGGCCACGATCCCGATGCTGTCACTGGGCATCCCCGGTTCGGCCTCGACCGCCATCTTGCTGGCGGCGCTGATCCTGCACGGCATCCGGCCGGGGCCGCAACTGATGGCACAGGAATCGGCGCTGGTCTGGGGTCTGATCGCCAGTATGTTTATTGGCAATATCATCCTTCTGATCCTGAACCTGCCGCTTGCGCCGGTCTTTGCCGCCTTGCTGCGGATTCCTTATGTTTTCCTTGCCCCCGCCATCCTTGGCATCTCACTCGTCGGGGCCTATGCCGCGACGCTGGATATGGCGACAGTCTGGATGTCGCTGGGCTTTGGCGTGCTGGGCTATCTGATGATGAAATTCGATATTCCCCGCCCGCCGCTTGTTCTGGCGCTTGTTCTGGCCTCGCTGATGGAAATGTCCTTGCGGCAGGCGCTGCTTCTGTCCTTCGGCGATCCGATGATCTTCGTGCAGCGCCCGATTTCGGCCATCCTGCTGGCAGCGGTCTGTTTCGCGCTATTGCTGCCCTTCGTTTCGGCCTTTCGGCGGCGGCGTTCCATGGCGGGCAATCGGTCGGGGTCTTGACCCGTCTGGTCGGTTCGTTGTGTCAGGCAGGTTCTGGCCGGAAGACGCAATCGGCCAGCGTGGATCGGTTCAGATCCGCGATGAAGGCCGCCTCCGCGCGGGCCAACCGCGCCTTCAGTTTGCACTGCGGCAAAAGCGTGCAGGCACTTGTATCCGCACCAAAACATTCGACAATCGCTTGGTCTGCCTCTAGCGCAGCCACGACATCGCCAAGCCGGATCTCTTTCGCCGGCCGGGCCAAAGCCGCCCCGCCGCCGCCGCCCCGTTTGGTATCCAGATACCCCGCAGCAGCAAGGGTTGAGACGACCTTGGCCAGATGATTGCGTGACAGGCGAAATTCTTCGGCCAATTCAGCGGTGGTGAAGGCGCGGTCGGGTGTGCCCGCCATGCGCATCAGGACGCGCAGGCCGTAATCGGTAAAGGAAGTGAGGCGCAAGGTCGCGGTCCTGAATTGGATTCAGCGAGGGCTAGGCAACTGCCCTCGTGCGCACTGCAGAAAGGGCATCGTGATGCATGTTCTCTCACCCGTCCCACCGAAGGCGGATGAACCGCGCGCGACACATGCCATCATAGACCACGTGCTGACCCGGTATCACGAGATGCATCGTGCGGACCTTGCCGTACTTCTACCCTTGGTTGATCGGGTGGAGCGTGTCCATGCAGAAGACTCTGCCGCCCCCAGGGGGTTGACCCAGGCCGTCAAAGCCTTGGCGCAAGGGATGGAGTCTCACATGGTCAGGGCGGAACGGATTTTCTTTCCGGCCCTCCGCGCAGGGGGAGGGAAGGGGTGCGAACATGCGGTTGCATCGATGCGCGCTGATTATCATGACCATGCCGGAAAAATTGAA
>JALOTC010000207.1 GCA_025458085.1 Cypionkella sp.
CGCAAGCTCATCTGCTCCTTCCCCCGCTCGGCGGACCCGGTGGCCTTTACCGAACGCTATTTGGCCGGTCAGATCGAGTTGGAGCTTGTTCCCCAAGGCACGCTGGCCGAACGCATCCGCGCGGGCGGGGCGGGGATACCGGCTTTCTATACCCCAACCAGCTATGGCACCGATCTGGCCAAGGGCAAACCGGTCGAGGTTTTCGAGGGCCGCCCCTATGTGCAGGAACGCTGGCTCAAGGCCGATTACGCCTTGGTCAAGGCGCATCACGGTGATCGTCTGGGCAATCTGACCTATCGCATGGCCGGGCGCAATTTCGGCCCGCTGATGTGCATGGCCGCCGCCACGACCATCGTGCAGGTCAGCCGTATCGTGGAGCCCGGCGGGATCGACCCCGAGGCGGTGGTGACCCCCGGCATCTTTGTGCAAGGCGTGGTCGAAGTGCCCAACCCCGCGCAGGAAGAAGACCTCAACCGCGCCAAGGCCATCTATCCGGAGGTGACGCCATGACCGCCCATCTGACCGACCGCCTGAGCGCGACCCAGATCGCATGGCGCGCGGCGCAGGACATCGCCGATGGGGCCTATGTCAACCTTGGCATCGGATTTCCCGAAATGGTGGCCAAGTTCCAGCCCCCCGGTCGGCAGGCGATTTTCCATACCGAAAACGGAATCCTCGGCTTTGGCGAGGCCCCCGCGCCGGGGGAGGAGGATTGGGATCTGATCAATGCCGGCAAGAAGGCCGTCACGCTTAAGCCCGGAACGGCGTTTTTCCATCATGCAGATAGCTTTGCCATGGTGCGGGGTGGGCATCTGGATGTGGCGATCCTTGGCGCCTATGAGGTGGCGGAAACCGGCGATCTGGCCAATTGGTCCACGGGGCCAAAGGGCATTCCGGCGGTCGGCGGCGCGATGGACCTTGTCCACGGGGCCAAGCGGGTTGCGGTCATTACCGAACATGTGACGAAGGATGGGAAGCCCAAGCTTGTGGAACGCTGCACCCTTCCGCTGACCGGGGTGGGTTGCGTGACGCGCGTCTATACCAGCCTTGCCGTGATCGATGTGGAGGCAGGGCGCTTTGTCCTGCGCGAAAAACTGGCCAGCCTTTCGGTAGAGGCGTTGCAGGCGCTGACCGGGGCGCGGCTGCATCTGGATGGCCCGGTGGGCGATCTGATCGTGCCGGAGCTTTGACCATGACCCCTGTTTTCATCTGCGACTATATCCGCACCCCGATTGGCCGCTATGGCGGCAGCCTCTCCTCTGTCCGCCCCGATGACCTTGGGGCCATGCCGCTGCGCGCACTTATGGCGCGGAATCCGGGCGTGGATTGGGACGCGGTCGGCGATGTGATCTTTGGCTGCGCCAATCAGGCGGGCGAAGATAACCGCAACGTGGCGCGCATGTCTGTCCTGCTCGCGGGGCTTCCCGTGGGGGTGACCGGCACCACGATCAACCGCCTCTGCGGATCGGGCATGGATGCGGTGCTGACCGCCGCCCGCGCGATTGCGGCGGGTGAGGCCGATCTGATGATCGCGGGCGGCGTGGAAAGCATGAGTCGCGCGCCTTTCGTGATGCCAAAGGCCGACAGCGCCTTTTCCCGCGCGGCCGAGATTTACGACACCACGATTGGCTGGCGCTTCGTGAACCCGGCGATGCATGCCGCCTATGGCACCGATTCCATGCCCCAGACCGGGCAGAACGTGGCGGATGATTATGGCATCAGCCGCGAGGCGCAGGATGCGATGGCACTGGCAAGCCAAGCCAAGGCGGCTGCGGCGCAAGGCAACGGGAGGCTTGCGCTGGAAATCACCCCCGTGACCATCCCCCAGAAAAAGGGCGATGCGCTGGTGGTGGACCGTGACGAACACCCCCGCGCGACAACGGTGGAGGCATTGGCAAAGCTCAAGCCGCTCTTCCCCAATGGCTCGGTCACCGCAGGCAATGCCAGCGGCGTGAACGATGGCGCAGCGGCGCTGATCCTGGCCTCCGAGGCGGCGGCCATGGCGCATGGCCTGACCCCGATTGCCCGTGTGCTGGGGGGGGCGACCGCAGGCGTGCCGCCGCGCATCATGGGCATTGGTCCCGCGCCGGCTTCGCAAAAGCTGATGGCGCGGCTGGGGCTGTCGCAAGCCGATTTCGATGTGATCGAGTTGAACGAGGCTTTTGCCGCCCAAGGCATCGCCACGCTCCGCCAATTGGGCATCGCAGACGATGACCCGCGCGTGAACCCCAACGGCGGGGCCATCGCGCTGGGCCATCCCTTGGGCATGTCGGGTGCGCGCATTACCGGCACCGCCGCGCTGGAACTTGCGCGCAGCGGTGGGCGGCGGTCGCTCTCCACCATGTGCATCGGCGTGGGCCAAGGGATTGCGGTTGCCTTGGAACGGGTTTGACCGCGGCCCTTGGCCCGATGCGGCCTTGCCCTACTTCCGCCCCCTGACGGGTGAAGGGGGCGGATGATGGGGCTGGCATCGGGCATCGCGGCGGCGCTGACCTGTGATGTGGCGGTTGTGGGTGGCGGCCTTTCCGGGCTGGCGCTGGCCTCTCGGCTCCATGCGGCGGGGCTGTCGGTTCATCTGTTCGAGGCGCGGTCGCGGCTCGGGGGGCGCGTTCTGTCTGTGCCGTCGGCCCACGGTGGCGCGCTGGACCTTGGCCCCGCTTGGGTCTGGCCCGGACAGCCCCATGTCGCGCGGTTGGTGCAGGAGTCTGGTCTGCGCGTCTTTCCGCAATTTGCCGAAGGCGCGATCTGCTGGGAGGATACCGACGGCACCGTCCACCGGGGCCGGGGCTTTGCCTCCATGGCGGGGGCCTTCCGGGGATGACTGCGCTGGTAGAGGCGCTTGCCGCCCCGCTTCCGGCAGAACGGCTGCATCTGCAAAGCCCGGTCCGGGCAGTCACAGCCGATGGCGTGACCCTGGCCGATGGGCGGAGTGTGGTGGCGGGGCAGGTGGCCTTGGCGCTTCCCCCGCGCCTTGCGGCAGGGCTGGAGTTCGCGCCCGGCCTGCCCCCCGATCTCCTCCACCGCTTGCCGGGGCTGTCGGGCGATGCGAGCAGCCGCCGGGGGCCGCTTGTGGAAATTCACGATGCCTCTGGCCCCTCTGGCACGCCTGCGGTGCTGTTTGGCTTTCTGGGGCTGCCCGCGCAGATGCGGGCGGGGCGGGCGGCAGAGGTAGAGGCCGCGGGTATCGCCCAACTGTCCCGCATCTTCGGGCCAGAGGCGGGGCAACCCCGGCAGGTGATTTACCGCGATTGGGCCGAGGCGCGCTATACCGCGACCGCCGCGGACCACACCCCGCCGCAGGGCCACCCCGATTACCGCCCTGACCCTGCGCTGATCGGTCTGTGGGGCGGGCGGTTGCATTTTGCGGCGACCGAGCTGGCCTCGGACTCCGGGGGCCTGATCGAAGGCGCGCTGGTCGCTGCATCCGAGGGTGCTGCCCGCATCCTCGCCCAACGCGGATGAGGCCCAGAACCTGCAATCGTCGCAAAAGTTTTACATTACTAAAATATTGCCGTTACCGCGCGCCCCTATCCCGGCGTCAGGTCGAGTCGATTGGCCAACAGACAGTCAGGAGAGTCTTATGAAGACCATGCATATCAGCCTTCGCGCGGGACCAGATCCAGATCACCGGATCGTCCACGGTGCTGCCCTATGCGACCATCGTTGCCGAAGCCTTTGGCGAAAACTTCGACTTCCCCTCGCCCGTTGTCGAAGGTGGCGGTTCGGGGGCTGGCCGTCAGAAGCTGTGCCAGGGCGTGGGCGAAAGCACGGTGGATATCGCCAATTCCTCCTCGCGCATCAGCCAGTCCGACATTGACCTTTGCGCGCAGAACGGCGTGACCGAGATCATGGAAGTGCGCATCGGCTATGACGGGATCGTCTTTGCCTCGGATGTGAATGGGCAGGAATTCGCCTTCACCCCGGCTGACATCTACAATGCGCTTGGCCGCAACATCCTGAAGGATGGTGCGATTGTCGCCAACCCGAATACCTCTTGGGAACAGGTGAACCCGGCCTTCCAGCCGCAGAACATCCTGGTGTTCGTCCCCGGAACCAAGCACGGCACCCGCGAAGTCTTTGATGACAAGGTCATCATCGCGGGCTGCGAGGCGACCGGCGCGATGGAAGCCTTTGCCGCTGCCAATGGCGGGGATGAAGATCGCGCCGAGGAGCTCTGCATGGAGCTGCGCACCGATGGCCGGTCCATCGACATTGATGGCGATTATACCGAAACGCTGGCCCGCGTGGATGCCGACAAGAACGGCATCGGCGTCTTTGGCCTTTCGTTTTATCAGAATAACACCGACAAGCTGCGCGTCGCCACGATGAACGGCGTGGTGCCCACGGTGGACTCGATCGCTGGTGGTGAATATCCGATCTCGCGCCCACTCTACTTCTACGTCAAGAACGCCCATCTGGGCGTGATCCCCGGCCTGAAGGAATTCGTCGAATTCTTCGTCTCGGACGATATAGCCGGCCCTGATGGCCCGCTGGCCGCCTATGGCCTTGTGTCGGACCCGGAACTGGCCGCGACGCAGGCCGCTGTGGCTGCCGAGACGCCGATGGCGCCTCTGAACTGATGATGGGGGTGGGGGCCGTGCAGGCCCCCGCCCTTTTCCCTCCTGCACGAAAGCTGCCCCATGACCGTGCTGTTCCTATCTGTCGTTGTCCTCGTGATCGCCTTTGCCGGTTTTGTCCTTGGCCGGGGCAGGGCGATCTCGACGGCAGCGGGGGATATCCGCCGCCTTCATTCGCTTCCCACCTATTACGGCTGGCACGCGGCGCTGATGGCGCTTCTGCCAGCCTTTGCCGTTCTGCTGATCTGGCTGATCGTGCAGCCCGTGGTGCTGGAACGGCAGGTGACCTCTTTCCTGCCCGAGGCGGTGCTTGCCGATGATACCGCACGCACGCTGGCACTGGCCGAAGTGCGGCGCGTGGCCACGGGGCTGAACGCCGCTGTTCTGGCCGGGGCCTTGCCCGAGGATGCGACAGGCCGCGTGCTGGCCGAGGCAGAGGGCCTGCGCGCGCAGCTTGGGGCGGTGGGCGTGGCCTTGGGCGCTGATGTCAGCCCAGAAACGCTGGAGGCGGCGCAGGCCTACCGCATGGCCTTTGCCACGGCCATCCTGTGGCGGGCGATCGCCGTGGTTGCGGTGGCTATGGCGGGGCTGGCCTATGCCCTGTCGCTGACCCGCCCCGATTTCCGCGCGCGCAACCGGGTGGAGGCGGCGGTGCTTGGGGTTTTGATCCTCGCCTCCTCCATCGCCGTGCTGACGACGGTGGGGATCATCTGGTCCATGCTGTCGGAAAGCCTCAATTTCTTCCGCCAGTATCCGGCCAGTGAATTCTTCTTTGGCCTGACATGGAACCCGCAGTTCCGCGGCGGCTCTGACCTTGGCTTCCTGCCACTGCTGTGGGGCACGCTCTATATCTCGCTGGTGGCGATGATCGTGGCGGTGCCGCTTGGCCTCTTTACCGCGATTTATCTGGCCGAATATGCCAGCCCCCGCGCGCGGGCCTGGATCAAACCCTTGATCGAGGTGATCGCGGGCATTCCGACCGTGGTCTTTGGCCTTTTCGCGCTGGTGACCGTGGGGCCGATGCTGCGCGACTATTTCGCCCAGCCTATGGGACTTGGGTCCTCCGGGTCATCGGTGATGACGGCGGGGATCGTGATCGGCATCCTGAACATCCCTTTCATTTCGTCGCTTGCCGATGACATCATCAACGCCGTTCCACAGGCGATGCGTGATGGCAGCTATGGCCTTGGCGCGACGAAATCGGAAACCGTGCGCAATGTGATCCTGCCTGCTGCCTTGCCCGGCATCGTGGGCGCGGTGCTTCTGGCCGCCAGCCGCGCGATTGGTGAGACGATGATCGTGACCATGGGCGCAGGCGCCGCCGCCAAACTCTCGCTCAACCCCTTTGACGCGATGACGACGATGACGGTCAAGATCGTCGGGCAGCTCACCGGAGATACCGATTTCGCCAGCCCCGAGACGCTGGTGGCCTTTGCCCTTGGCATCACGCTGTTCGTCATCACGCTTGGGCTGAACATCCTCGCGCTCGTGATCGTGCGCAAATACCGCGAGCAATACGAATGACCGACCTGTCCGTCACCCCCGCCGCCGCTGC
>JALOTC010000208.1 GCA_025458085.1 Cypionkella sp.
GCTCGTCCCCGCCGGGATGATCGGCTTGATATCCTCTGCCGCCGCGCCAAACGCCTCGGATGACATCCGGATCTCGTGGCTCTTCATCCAGTTGACGTTACCCTTCAGCGTGTTGATCTCGCCGTTATGGGCCAACATGCGGAAGGGCTGCGCCAACCACCACTGCGGGAAGGTGTTGGTGGAATAGCGCTGGTGATAGATCGCAAAGGCGCTCTCAAACCGTTCGTCCAACAGGTCGGGGTAAAAGGTCGCCACCTGCTCGGCCAACATCATTCCCTTATAGATGATGCTGCGGCACGAAAGACTGCACAGATACAGCCCCTGAATCTGCGCAGCCAAGGCCGCCTTCTCGATCCGGCGGCGGATGATATAGAGTTCCCGCTCAAAGGCTTCCTGATCAATGTCCTTCTCACAGCGGATCAGGATCTGCTCAATCTCGGGCCGCGTCGCATTGGCCTTGTCGCCCAACACGCTCACATCCACCGGCACATGGCGCCAGCCATAGATGTAATGCCCCATCCGCAGCACTTCGGTCTCCACGATCGTCCGGCAGCGTTCCTGCGCGCCAAAATCGGTGCGCGGCAAAAACACCTGCCCCACGGCGATCAACTTGTTCGGGTCCGGCTCGTGGCCCGTGCGGCGCACCACATCATAAAAGAACTTCACCGGAATTTGCAGATGGATGCCCGCGCCATCGCCGGTCTTGCCATCGGCATCCACCGCGCCGCGATGCCACACCGCCTTCAGCGCGTTGATCCCGTTTTCCACGACCTTCCGGCTCGGCTTGCCCGAAACCGCCACCACAAGGCCCACGCCACAAGAGGCATGTTCATCATCAGCCTTGTACAGCCCGTTGGCATCCAGCCACGCGCGCTTCGCCTCTTCGGCCTTCACCCAGGCTTCATCATAGGTCGTCATGGCTCGGGTCCTCCTGGCTCGGAATCTGGTCAAACCGCGTCATCAGCGGGTCGCAATCAAAAAGGGGCTCGGTGGAGGCAAAACCCGCCTCACCGGGAAAGATGAACTGCACGGGGCTGCCATCGACAGGCAGGAAAGTCCCGTCGCCGCCGTTCCATTCCGACGGCCCGGCAAAGAACAGCCGCCATTCGGGGTGGATGTATTCAAAGCCGCGCGACTGGCGCAGGATCGTCCCGCCCAGATCCGTCTCGGTGAACTGGAACTCGGTTTCCTGAAGCGGCACCCCGTCAATCGTCACCGTCCGCCCGGTCAGCCGATCAAAGCCATTGACCCGCGTCTGTTCGCCATTGTCACGGCTCAGCCCAAAGGCAAAGGTATCAATCTGCGCCGACAGCAGCTCCGAAAAGCTTGCCGGGTCCTCGGGGTTCGCATCCAGCGTCTGCCGCACAATCGGCGATCCAAGCTCAAAGCTTTCCACCCACTGCGCCTCGAAATCGATCCGGCTCAGGAAGAACGGCCCCTGCTGATCGAAATCCGCGCGCCACTGATCCCCGGGCGCATCCTGCGTGCATTGGTAATGGTTCGAAACCCGGCAGCCCTGCGCCTGCACGGTCAGGAACGTCTCGCATCCCTCGGGCGGCGAAAAGGAGCCTGCCAGCGCCGGCAGGGGCAGCGTTAACAAAGCCGCAACGGTCAGGCGAAACATCGTCTTTCCTTCCCAAGCTTGGGTCAGCCTCCCTGACCCGTTTGCCGAACCTCCTGATTTTGCCACCTGTTTTTCCCGGCGCGCCGCTGTCAGCACGGGGGGTGTACAGGGGGTGTACAGGGGGTGACTCACTCTGCCGCCACCATTTCGGCCTGTCCCAGATAGGCAGCAATGGCCTCACCCGCCTCGCGCCCATCGCGAATGGCCCAGACCACAAGGCTCGCACCACGCACGATATCACCCACCGCATAGACCCCCGGAAGGCTGGTCGCATGGGTGCGGAAATCGGCCTTGATCGTGCCCCACCGCGTCACGGCAAGCTCTGGCACACCCCACAGCGTCGGCACATCTTCCGGCTCAAAGCCCAGCGCCTGAACCACCAGATCGGCTGGTTCCACATAATCCGCGCCCTCGATCACTTCGGGCATCTGGCGGCCCGTGGCATCGGGCGCGCCAAGGCGCATCTTTTGCACCATCACGCCGTCAACCTCTGCCCCGCCGGTGAACCCTTTGGGGGCCGAAAGCCAAACGAATTCAACGCCTTCTTCTTCGGCATTCTGCACTTCGCGCTGGCTGCCCGGCATATTCGCGCGGTCCCGGCGATAGAGGCACTTCACGCTCACCGCGCCCTGCCGAATGGCCGTGCGCACGCAATCCATCGCCGTATCGCCGCCACCGATCACCACCACGCGCTTGCCGCTGGCGTTCAACGCGCCCGAGTCAAACTCCGGCACCTCATCGCCAAAGCTCTTGCGGTTGCTCGCAGTCAGATAATCCAGCGCCTTGACGATCCCCTTGGCCCCCACACCCGGCGCCTCGATATCACGCGCCTTGTAAACGCCCGTCGCGATCAGCACGGCATCATGCTGCCCGCGGATCGCATCAAAGCTCAGGTCCACGCCCACATTGCAATTCAATACGAACTGAACGCCACCCGCTTCCAACTGCTCAATCCGTTGCATCACAACGGGTTTTTCCAGCTTGAACCCCGGAATCCCATAGGTCAGAAGCCCACCCGCGCGGTCATAGCGATCGTAAACCGTGACCTGAAACCCCTTGCGCCGCAGCACATCCGCCGCCGCGAGCCCGCCGGGGCCAGCGCCGATGATGCCCACGCTTTCCACCCGCTCTGCCGCCGGGCGGATGGGTTTGACCCAGCCGTTTTCCCAAGCGGTGTCGGTGATGTATTT
>JALOTC010000209.1 GCA_025458085.1 Cypionkella sp.
AGCCCTCCCCGGCGGCCCATCTGACGGCATCGTCTTCTCCGTTCCCCGCCCGGCACAGGGCCTCCCCCACCCAAATCCGGGGCTGGACGGCGCAAGCCGGCGCGCTATCCTGCCGGTATGAGCGATCACCCGCATCCCCTCGCCCTGCATCAGGCCCGCGCGCTGGCCGAAGGGCTGGACGTCCTCTGCGCCGACCCTGCTTTTCAGGCGATGGCCCCTTTCCTGCGCCCCCTTTCCCGTCAGGCACAAAACCTCGTGGCCCTCCTCTCGGATGCAGAGCCCCCCGCTGCGGCAGAAGAGGATCTCGGCGCGATGGATCAGGCCATGCTCGACGGTCTGCTGGCCCTTGCCGGGCCAGAGATGGCCCCCCTTCTCCTCAACCAGATCCGCATCGATCTTGCCGAAGCCGGAACCGGCCTGACCGAAGCCTTGCCGCGCGCAGACTGGGAACAGGTGCGCCGCCACAGCCATGTCCTTGTTTCCGTCGCAGGCTCGATCGGGGCCGTGGCCTTGCAACACCGGGCCGAGGCGGTCAACAGTGCCGCCCACGCGGCCGAACATGCCAGCGCCCAAGACCTCTGCACCGGCATTGCCGCCGCGATCCTTCAGATCAACGCGCGGCTGGCCGCGCTGTGCCTGCCTGCCCCTCCCACGCAGCCGCAGGACGGAGCCTAAACCATGGCACCACCCCGCACCCCGCCGCTCCTCCTGATCGAAGACACGCCCTCGTTGCAGATGATGTATCGCGCCGCCCTCACCGGCGCGGGCCATCAGGTCGTGACCGCCGCCCGCGCCACCGAAGGCTGGCTCCTGTTTCAGGAAAGCGGGGCCACGGTCGTCCTTCTGGACCTCATGCTTCCCGATGGCGATGGCCTCGCGCTCCTGCGCCGGATGCTCGAGGCCCGCCCCGCCACTTCCGTCATCGTCATTACCGCCAATGCCACCATCGGCCGCGCGGTCGAGGCGATGCGCAGCGGCGCGCAGGATTTCCTCGTCAAGCCGCTGGATGAGGCACGGCTTCTGAACGCGGTGGACAATGCCCTTGCCCGCGCGGGGCGCAATGCCACCACGCCCCGCCCCCGCAGCGATCGCAGCCAAGACCCGCCCGAGGCAGAACAGGTCATCGGCACCTCCCCGGTGATGCAACAGGTGCAATCCCGCATCGCCTCGGTCGCGCCGTCGATGGCGACCGTCTTCATCACCGGCGAAAGCGGCACGGGCAAGGAACTCTGCGCCCTTGCCATCCACGCAGGCTCGCCGCGCGCCACCGGCCCCTTCATCGCGCTCAACTGCGGCGCGATCCCGCAAGACCTGCTCGAATCCGAAGTCTTCGGCCATGTGAAAGGCAGCTTTACCGGCGCCATCGCCGACAAACCGGGCGCGGCCACCGCCGCCGATGGCGGCACGCTCTTTCTGGATGAAGTCTGCGAAATGGCCCCCGCGCTTCAGACCAAACTCCTGCGCTTCCTGCAAACCTCCACCGTTCAGCCGGTGGGCGCGACCCGGCCGCGCAAGGTCAATGTCCGCATCATCTGTGCCACCAACCGCGACCCGGCCGAGGCAGTGCGGCGCGGCGAATTCCGCGAAGACCTCTTCTACCGCCTTTTCGTTGTGCCGATCCACATGCCGCCCCTGCGCGACCGGGGCGAAGATGTCATCGCCATCGCCGAAGCGGCGCTCCTGCGCTTTTCCCGCGAAGAGGGGCGCGATTTCACCGGCCTCTCCCCCGAAGTGGCCGATCATTTCCGCCGCTATCCCTGGCCCGGCAATGTGCGCCAATTGCTGAACGTGATCCGCAACATCGTCGTCCTGCATCGGGGCGGCCTCGTCACGCCCGAGATGCTGCCCGACATGCTGCGCAGCACAGACCCGGCCCCGCCGCCCGCCGCCGCCGCCCCGCCCGCAGGCCCAGTGCCCACCCTCTCCCCTCCGGGGGCAGCGCCCGCCTGCGCGCTTGATGGGCTGATCGGCCTGACCATGGCCCAGATCGAACGAAGGGTGATCGAGGAAACCATCGCCCGCCACGGCGGATCGGTCACCCGCGCCTCCCGCGTGCTGGACCTCTCGCCCTCCACCATTTACCGCAAGATGGAAAGCTGGGCGCGCGGGGAATAGCCCCCGTCCGCGCGGGCTTCAGGCGAATTGCTCCACGATCAGCCGTTCTTCCAGCCCGTGACCGGGGTCAAAGAGGATACGGTGGCACACGCCCGGCTCTGACCGGATCTCTACACTCGCCACATTCGGCACCTGCCGACTGTCAGCATCGGCCATCACCGGGCGCTTGGCCGGGTCCAGCACCTCCAGCCGCACGACCGCCGATTTCGGCAAAAGCGCCCCACGCCAGCGCCGGGGCCGGAACGCCGCCACCGCCGTCAGCGCCAGAACCTCTGACCCGATGGGCAGGATCGGCCCATGGGCGGAATAATTATAGGCGGTGGACCCCGCAGGCGTGGACACCAGCGCCCCATCGCAGACCAACTCCTCCAGCCGCAGCTTGCCATCCACATGAATGGCCAGTTTCGCCGCCTGCGGCCCCGCCCGCAGGACCGACACTTCGTTGATCGCCAAGGCCTCCACCACCCTGCCTTCAACCGTGGTCGCCCGCATCCGCAGCGGGTTGATCACCGTCTCCTCCGCCGCCGCCAGCCGCGCGGGCAGGCCCTCGATCTGATAGGCATTCATCAGGAACCCGACCGTGCCGCAGTTCATCCCATAGACGGGCAGGCCAAGGCTCTGCGTCTCGTGCAGGGTCTGAAGCATGAAGCCATCACCGCCCAAGGCCACCACGACCTCTGCCCCCTCGCTCGCGCGAAAGGCGATGCGGGTCTGGGTCATCGGCGGCTCTCCCTCTCCGCCAGTCTTGACGGGCAGCGCGCGCAAACTCAACCCCGGAAGCGCCGCCCCGCAGGGCCGCTGCCCCCACCGCGCCCGCGAAATTTCGCGCCCATGCGGTTTGATGTCGTTTTACCGCCTTTCCCGAGGGGGGGCATTGGTCTAAATGACCCTCACCCCGTCCCCGGCCCTTTCAGGAGTGAGCGCCCATGAACGCCCCCCACCGCGACACCGGCTTCTTTACCGAATCCCTCTCCTCCCGCGACCCCGAACTCTTCGGCGCGGTCACGCAGGAACTTGGCCGCCAGCGGCACGAGATTGAACTGATCGCCTCGGAAAACATCGTCTCGCGCGCCGTGATGGAGGCGCAAGGCTCCATCATGACGAACAAATATGCCTGCAAGCTGTTTGGCTGCGGCTTTGCCAATGTCCAGCCGAACTCGGGGTCGCAGGCCAATCAGGGGGTGTTCACCGCCCTGCTGCAACCGGGCGACACCATCCTTGGCATGTCGCTGGATGCAGGCGGCCACCTGACCCATGGTGCCGCGCCGAACCAATCGGGCAAGTGGTTCAAGGCCGTGCAATATGGCGTGCGCCCCCAAGACCTGAC
>JALOTC010000004.1 GCA_025458085.1 Cypionkella sp.
CTGATCGGCGCGGAAAAGCTGTCGCGCCTTTATGCCCGCGCTCTTGCCGCCCAAGGCGCGGCAGTGCAGGTTCTGCCCGGCACGGCCTGTACCCTTGCGGGCCTTGCCGCGCTTGCCCGATCACCAGAGGTTATCCGATGAGCCATCGCAACATCATCGCCATCCTGCGTGGGATCACCCCGGCCGAGGCGATCCCCATCGCCCGCGCGCTGGTCGATGCCGGGATCACCCGGATCGAGGTACCGCTGAATTCGCCGCAGCCTATGACATCGATCGTTGCCATGGTCGACAAACTGGGTGCCGTGGCGCAGGTGGGTGCTGGCACCGTGCTGACCGTGGATCAGGTCCAAGATGTGAAGGACGCGGGCGGCAGGCTGGTCGTCTCTCCCAATTGCGACCCAGAGGTGATCCGCGCCACCAAGAAATTGGGGATGCAAAGCTGGCCGGGCGTGATGACGCCGACGGAATGTTTCACTGCCCTAAAGGCCGGGGCGGATGGGTTGAAACTCTTTCCCGGCAGTCTGATCGGGCCAGAGGGGCTAAAGGCCATCCGTGCCGTTTTGCCAAAGGGAATGCAGGTCTATGCCGTAGGCGGCGCAGGCCCGCAGAACTTTGCCGAATGGGCGAAGGCCGGGGCCACGGGCTTTGGCATCGGCACGGCCCTTTACACGCCCGGCCTGTCCGTGGCCGAAGTGGCCGAACGTGCGGCAAGCATCGTCGCCGCGCATGACGAGGTTTTCGGATGATCTTCGACGCCCGCCCCTGCGCCTTGGGGGAAGGACCGCTATGGCATCCACTGCGTGTGCAGTTGTTCTGGTTCGACATCCTGAACCGACGCCTGCTGACGCGCGATGCAAGCGGCGCGAAGGAATGGCAATTTCCCGAAATGGTCAGCGCGGCGGCATGGCTTGACCATGATAGGCTGCTGATTGCCTCGGAATCCCGGCTGTTCCGTTTTGACCTGACCACCGGCAAGGAAGAAACGCTTGTGGCCCTAGAGGCAGAAAATCCGACCACCCGGTCCAACGATGGCAGGGCCGATCCGATGGGTGGTTTCTGGATCGGCACGATGGGCAAGGCGGCGGAATCGGGGGCTGGCGCGATCTGGCGGTTCTACCGGGGCGAACTGCGCAAGCTGTTCCCCGGCATCACGATTTCCAACGCCATTTCCTTTCCGCCAGATGGGCGGACGGCTTGCTTCACCGATACGGTGACAGGCCGCGTGATGCGGGTTGCGCTGGATGGCGAAGGCTGGCCCAAGGGGCAGCCAGAGGTTTTTCTGGACCTTTCGGCCGAAGGATTGAACCCAGATGGCGCGGTTTTTGACGCCACAGGTCTTTTGTGGCTGGCCGAATGGGGGGCGTCGCGCGTGGCGGCCTATGCGCCCGATGGCAGCAGGGTCCGCAGCGTGGCCTTTGACGCGCCCCATACGTCTTGCCCCGCTTTCGGGGGCGATACGCTGTACTGCACCACCGCCCTGCAAGGCATGGATGCGGCAGCTCGCGTGGCCCATCCGCTCGCGGGCCAAACCTTCATGGCCCCCGGCATCGCGCAGGGGCAAGACGAACATCAGGTGATCTTGTGAAACGCACGCTTGGCGTCTGCTACTACCCCGAACATTGGCCCGAGGCGCAATGGGCCGAAGATGCCGCCCGGATGGCAGCCCTCGGCCTGACATGGGTTCGCATAGGCGAATTTGCATGGAGCCGGATTGAACCCCAACCCGGTACGCTGGATTGGGATTGGCTTGACCGCGCGATTGCCACTCTTGGCGCGGCGGGATTGAAGGTCGTGCTCGGCACCCCAACTGCCACGCCTCCGCGTTGGATGATCGACCGCCACCCCGATATGCTGGCGGTGGACCGGCAAGGCCGCGCGCGCGGCTTTGGCTCGCGCCGCCATTACGATTTCGCCCATGAAGGATACCGTGCCGAATGTGGGCGGATCGTCACGCTCATGGCCGAACGCTATGGCCGGAACCCCCATGTCGCCGCATGGCAGACCGATAACGAATATGCCTGCCATGATACGGTTCTGTCCTTCTCGGATGTGTCGCTGCGCGCGTTTCGCAATTGGCTGGCACGGAAATACCAGTCACCGCAGGCATTGAACCGCGCTTGGGGCAATGTGTTCTGGTCCATGGACTATGCCGATTTCGAAGAGATCGGCCTGCCCAACCTAACAGTGACAGAGGCGAACCCGGCGCATTGGATGGATTACCGCCGCTTTGCCAGTGACATGGTGGTAGAGTTCAACCGCCTTCAGGCCGAGATCATCCGCCGTCATTCCGCCGCCCCCATTGCGCATAACTACATGGGCCGGATCACGGATTTCGACCATTTCGCCGTCGGGGCCGATCTGGAGATCGCCTCGTGGGATTCCTATCCCTTGGGCTTTCTGTCGGACAGGCTGGAGGCAAGTGCCGACCACAAGCGCCGCTTTGTCCGGCAGGGTGACCCGGATTTTCAGGCCTTTCACCATGATCTTTATCGCGCCGTGGGCCGGGGCCGGTGGTGGATCATGGAACAGCAACCCGGCCCGGTGAACTGGGCACCCTATAACCCCGACCCCTTGCCCGGCATGGCCCGCCTTTGGGCGTGGGAAGCCTTTGCCCATGGTGCAGAGGCCGTGTGCTATTTTCGCTGGCGTCAGGCGCCCTTCGCGCAAGAGCAAATGCATGCGGGCCTTTTGCGCCCCGACAGCGCCCCCGCCCCCGCCTTTGACGAGGCCGGGCAGGTTGCCCGCGAATTGGCCGAAATGCCGGATCAGGGTACGGCACAGGCGCGCGTGGCGCTGGTTTTTGACTATGCCTCGGCCTGGGCGTGGGAAGTGCAGCCGCAGGGCCGCGATTTCGATTACTTCCGTCTGGTGTTCCATATCTACAAGGGCCTGCGGCGACTTGGGCTAAGCGTCGATATCCTGCCGCCCGATTGTGCGGATCTTGCACCCTATGCGCTTGTGCTTGCGCCGGGTGTGGCGACCCTGTCTGAACCCCTGCTGAAAGCCTTGGCCGCGCATCAGGGGCAAGCCCTGATCGGGCCGCGCAGCAATGCCAAAACCCCAGATTTCGCAACGCCCGTGCCGCTGCCGCCCAACCTGCCCGGTCTGGCCGCGACGGTGGCGCGCGTCGAAAGCCTGCCCCCTGATGTGCCAGTACCTTTGGCCCGTGGTGGGCAGGTCCTGCATTGGCGCGAAAAGCTGGAAACCACGGCACAGGTGGTGGAAGTCGCGGAAGATGGCTGGCCCGTTCTCGTCGCAACAGGGGGGCTACATTATCTGGCGGGCTGGCCGGATGCGGCGGCGCTGGAGCGTATCCTGTCCGAGGCATGCGCCCGTGCGGGCCTCGCCGCCGAGCGTCTGCCCGAAGGGCTGCGCCGCCGTGACAGCGCAACCCATGCTTTCTGGTTCAACTACAATTCGGATCCTATCACATGGGGGGGGGTGACGATCCCGCCCGCCGGTGTTCACTGGCAAGCGCTGGCACCCTGATCCAATGCCGGTTCTGCCTTAGGCGACGCGAGGCAGAACCGGCATGATCGCCGCAGCATGGGCCATGCGGCGCACCCAAGATTGCACATCCGCCTCGATCTGCACGCGAAAGCCCGGCAGCATCCGTTCCGCTGCGGCAATGCCCAGATCGCGCAACGTGGCACCTTTTAGGCTTGTGTCCAAAGCTTCCCACCCGGATTTTGGGTCGGTCGAAAAGGCCGCTTTCGACAAATCGCCCTTGATCCACCAATGGAGGTGATCCAGTTCAAAGCGGTGAACATCCTCCCCAAGATCCGCTTCGGGAAGCCGGATCGTATGCGTTTGGACATAGGTGCCTGTCGTATCTGTGGCACGGTTCAGCATCTCTGCCCCGATTTCCGTCCACCCCGATGCGCGGTCTGCCCCGAGTGGCAACCACTCGCCTTGGTCCGAGGTGCGGAACAAAAGGCTGTCGGGCGTAGCGCCTTCGGCGACTTCAAAGGTAATCTCGCCAAAACGCATTGTGGCAAAGGCTTCGGGCATAGCGGGCGCAGGTGCAACGTTCGTCTCTGCCGTGGCGGGCCGGGGCTGTTCCAGGGCAGGCGCGGCGCGGCCGGCCAAGAGGGACAAAATCGCTTCGCCCTCTGCTGTGGGGCGCAAGGTTTCACCCTGCAAATCGGCCAGCCCCGCAATGCGCAGCGCCGTCTTTTCCACGGCAAGCAAGGATTGGCCTAGGGCAAGGCGCATGACCGCCCGCATCAGATGCGACACGGAACTGGGGTCAAGTTCGACCAATGCTTCCATCAGGGCCAGCATCGCCCTTGCCGAGGCTTGGGTCTGTGCCTGCGCCTGACGTTCTGCCATGGCGCGAACTGTCACGGAAAGGTCTTTCGGGGCAAGATCAAGCAGGCCGAGGAGTTCAGAGGGGGAAACGGCCTGTGCGGGGGCAAATTCTGCGGACATCGCTGCTCCTTGGATGGATGGTGAGGATAACGGCGCGAAAGTCATATGCTTTAGCCCCGGCCAAACGGTGTTTCCCCCAAATGAACGATGCCCCGTATTTCCCCGGATAGGACGCGCAATTGCCGCGATCCTGCCCGAATTGGCATCCAATACTGTCCACATACCCAGATCGTGTCTGCCGGGGGAAAAATGGATCGACTGACTGAAATGGAGGCTTTTGCCACGGTGGTGGATCAGGGTGGTTTCACCGATGCCGCCAAGAAGATGGGGATTTCGAAATCTGCCGTTTCGAAACATGTCTCCGCGCTTGAAGCGCGGTTGGGCGCCCGGCTTCTGAACCGCACCACCCGCCGCGTCTCGCCCACCGAGATCGGCCTTGCCTATTATGACCGTGCCCGCCGCGTGCTGAACGATGCGGGAGAGGCCGACGCCTTGGTCACCTCGATGCAATCGGCGCCTTCGGGCCTGCTGCGGATCAGTGTAGCCACGGATTTCGGGGTGAACCTGCTATCCCCAATCCTTGGGGATTTCCTACAGGAATTCCCCGACATCACTGTGAATATGGTTCTGAACAACCGCTATGTCGAACTGATCAGCGAAGGGTTCGACATGGCGATCCGCGTCGGTGAGTTGGAAGACTCAAGTCTGCGCGCACGCAAGATCGCCGAAACGTCAAAGCGGATGATTGCGGCCCCCGGCTATTTCCAGCGCCACGGTCGCCCGTTGAAGATCGACGATCTGAACGACCACAAGCTTCTGCACTATTCCAATCAGGCGAATGGAAATGTCTGGAAGATCACCGCGCCGTCGGGGGAAAAGCGGCAGGTGCGCACGGCTGGGTGGCTGACAGTGAACGATGGGCAATCGCTGCTGAATGCTGCCATCGCCGGCCTCGGCATCGCATATCTGCCAAGCTTCCTCTATGCCGATGCGATGCGTCAGGGGCTGGTGGAGGAGGCACTTCCGGGCCTTCCGACCGAAGTGTTGGGTATCTATGCCGTCTATCCGCCGGGACGTTTTACCCAACCCAAGGTGCGCGCATTTATCGATTTCCTTGTGCAGCGTTACGCCGACAAAGGACCCGACAACTGGTAGACGCTACCCCGTCCTATCCTAGGGACTAACTTGGGTCGAGGTCACAATGACCTCGACCCTTCTGTTCATCTGGCGGCCTTCCTCTGTCAGGTTGCTCGCGACTGGGGCAAGATAGCCGACACCTTGGGCCTCAACCCTGTCCGGGGCGATCCCATAGGTTTCCACCAGAACCTGTCGCACCGCTTCTGCCCTTTGCCGGGACAGGGTGATATTCCCTTCAAGTGCGCCTGATGAGTCTGTGTGGCCGACAAGGGCGATGGTCAGGCTCGGATTGGCACGCAGCCATCCGGCAAGCTCCGTGATCACGCGGCTGTCAGTGCCGTTGAGTGCGCCACTTCCGGTGGCGAAGCTCAACCCCTCGAGAATGACCGCACCTTCGGCCAGAAGTCTTGCGCCAAGGTCCGGATCTATCGCCCCGCTTGACCTGCCAACCAGAGGCGGATCAGGCTGTGCCTTGCGGTCAATCGAGGGTGCAACACTTGGCCAGCTTCCGCCAACTTGCGTGATCTGAATAAAGCCGGTGCCAGCACTGCGGCTGACGATGATCCCCACGCCTTCGCTTTCCCGAACGGCGGAAAGATAACGGAAATCACCCAGATCCACATGCATCTCTGGCTCTGGCAAAAGCGTCAGCGCATAGCGGAAGTCAAACCCACCGCAGGCAAAGGCCTCGCAATCCAGAAGGATATCAAACCCTGCTTCCTCCAATTGCCCCCGCAAGGGGGCCAGAAGGTCCAATGTCGAAAGATCTGTCCCGGGAATTTGCCACGCGGTTTCCTGCACCTGCCCTTCCAGCCTGCGCCGGGGCACTTCGCCTTGTCGGAAAGGCCCAGTGGGCAAATCGACCGATCCATTTTCGCTCGTTCGGGTGGCCACAGGGAAGCCGCCGCCGAGCGGGCCAAGGTCCTGCGCCGTGACCGGGCCAAGGCAGAGCGCCAAGCCCATGGCTGCGCCATACGCCCCAAGAACGGCTGTCCTGATCACCTGTTCTGCCCTGCTGCTTGCCGATAGTGGTACTGTCCCACAACCTCCATGCCGAGGGAAGTATAGAGCGCCCGCGCCGGCAGGTTTGCGGCTGTCACAATCAAGACAAGCTGCTCCGCCCCGGATTGAAGCGCCCACGCCGCAGCGCCGCGCAGCAAGAGGCGGCCATACCCCTTGCGCCGGGCTTTCTCTGGCACGCAAAGCGCGTGCAGCCCAGCAACGTGACCGGATATTGCAGCGAATGCGGCACCGACGGGGCGGTCCTCTGCCCGCGCCAAAAGTGCCGCTTTCGGCCTTGCGGCGCGCTCCATGATGGCCAGGCGCTCACCCCTGATTCCTCCCTCGGCCCAAAGGATGTTGCACATCGCCAAGGGCGGCCAATGCGCAAAAATCGAAAGCGGCTCCGGCTCTGGTTGGGATAGCAGTTTGGTTGGTGCTGCATAGGCAATGACCGGATCGACAACGCCGTAACCACGGGCGGCGAGCGCCGCATCAAGGGCAGGATCGCTGTCAGGTCTTACCCGGAACAGGGGCGTCTGACCCAGACGCAGCATAGCATTTTCGGCATCTGCGATCTCTGTCTCTTGCCACGGGCCGGTCGCTTGTGCGGATGAAACCCTTTTGCCGCCTCCGCGCCCTTCGCGGATCAGCCAGGGGCCAAGCGCCTCGGTGCTTGCGGCGGGCCATGTGGCCTCGAACGCGGACCAAAGCGCGGAGGGCATCATCCAAATAGCCTGACAAGCTGTGACATGGCCGCGTCGATCCGGGCAGGATCGGTGCCACGGATCACAAGGTTCGTGCCATGTGCGCCATTGCGAATGAAGGGATAGGACCCCATCGACAAATCCGGAAACTCTGCAGCCAGTTTCCCGAATTCTGCGGCAATCTCGCCTTCACCCCGCTGCACTTGAAGGTTCTGGCTCAGAAGCGGCGCGCCGCCCGTCAGTTTGGGCAATACACTGGCCACCATCGCCTCGAATATCTTGGGTACGCCCGCCATGACATGCACATTGCCCATTGTGAAGCCCGGCGCGGTCGAGACCGGATTGTCGATCAGGCTGGCCCCTTCGGGAATGCGGGCCATGCGCTGGCGGGCCTCGTTAAACTCCAGCCCTGCGCGGTCGTAATGCGCCTGCAACAGCGCCATCGCATCGGCCCGATGGCTGATCGACACGCCAAAGGCAGCAGCAATCGCATCGGCGGTGATGTCATCATGCGTCGGCCCGATCCCGCCACTGGTAAAGACATGGTCATAGCGCGCGCGCAACGCATTGACGCTGGCCACGATCGCCCCGTGGTCATCGGCCACTACCCGCGCTTCCATCAGGCGGATGCCATGCCGCGTCAATTCCCCGGCCAGAAAATGCATGTTCGAGTCGCGCGTGCGCCCCGATAGGATCTCATCCCCGATGACCAGCATCGCCGCTGTCGGATTCGCCATGCCACGCTCTCCCCTCTGCTGACCAGCCGGGTATAGGCCGCGTCTCGCCGCACGCAAGGCCAAGCTGCCTCCCCGCTGCGCGACCCTCTGGCCATTTGCGGCCATTTTCCCTATCAAGACGCAAGGACAAAGGAGTTCAAGGTGCAGGAAACGCGCGGTCGGATCACGCGGGAAGGGATTCGCATCCATGAGGATGAGGATTTTGCTGGCATGCGCATGGCCGGACGAGTCGCGGCCGAGATTCTTGACGTGGTTGCCCCTCTGGTTCTGCCCGGCGTTACGACTGGAGAAATCGACGATTTCATCCGGACCGAGATCGCACGGCGGGGCGTGACATCTGCCACGATCGGTTACAAGGGATATCAGCACGCCTCTTGCATCAGTGTGAACCACGTCGTCTGTCATGGAATTCCCGGTGCCAAGGTCCTCGCCGATGGCGATATTCTGAACATCGATGTGACGGTGATCGTCGATGGCTGGTACGGCGATACCAGCCGGATGTATGTGGCCGGAAACCTGCCCCGCAAGGCAGAGCGCCTGATCGAAGTGACGCATGAGGCGCTTCTGCGTGGCATCGCTGCGGTCAAACCGGGTAACACCTTTGGCGATATCGGCCATGCGATCCAAAGCTATGTCGAAGCCAACCGGATGAGCGTGGTGCGCGACTTCTGTGGTCATGGTCTTGGCCGGGTCTTTCACGCCCCACCGAATGTGCTGCACTATGGCAGGCCCGGCAGTGGCCCCGTCTTGGAAGAGGGCATGTTCTTCACCATCGAACCGATGGTGAATCTTGGGCGGCCCGAGACGAAAGTCCTGTCGGATGACTGGACAGCAGTGACCCGTGACAAGTCACTTTCGGCGCAGTTCGAACATTCGGTTGGCGTCACCGCCGCGGGATGCGAAATCTTTACCCTCTCCCCGGCTGGTTTGTTTCACCCGACCTGGCTCTGAAACAGGGTTCTCCGGTTCTAAACCTTGCCGGCAGATTGGGGGGCAAGTGATACCTTACCCTTCAATTGATCACGAATTCTGCATGAAGTGCCCCTGCGGCATGGATGCTTTTCAGAATGTCGATCATGTCATTCGGGGCCACCCCAAGCGCATTGAGGCCCGCGACCAATTCCGAAAGCGTGGTGCCGCCACGCAGTTCGGCTAGCCCTGTGCCGGGCTCCTCCTCAATCGCGGCACGCGTGCGCGGGACGATGACCGTTTCCCCGGGGGCGAAGGGGTTGGGTTGTACGACCAACGGCTCTTCCTCCACCCGAAGTGTCAGATTGCCCTGCGCAACCGCAACCCGGCTGATGCGGACCTCCTCTCCGATCACGATGGTGCCAGAGCGCTGATCCACCACCACACGGGCGCGGGTTTGGGGGGCGAGCGCGATGTTTTCAATCCGCCCAATCGCATGGGCGGGCGACCGCGCGCCAGTGGCTCCGATGTCGAGCTCTACCGTGCCCGCATCCAGCATGTTGGCCACGCGGCGGCCAAATTCGCGGTTCAGTTGTGACTCGATCTGGGCAGCTGTCGTGAAATCGGGGTTGCGGAGCGCAAGGCGCAACGAACGAAGCGAGGTGAAATCGAACTCCACCTCCCGCTCCACCCGCGCACCGGCGGGGATGCTTCCTGCTGTTGGTACCCCCTGTACGACCCGTGCACCGTCACCTTCGGCGGAAACGCCACCTGCGATAATCGTGCCTTGGGCCACGGCATAGATCTGTCCATCTGCGCCGTTCAACGGCGTCATGATCAGCGTGCCGCCAAGCAGGCTTGTTGAATCCCCGATGGCAGAGACACCGACATCGATCCTCGCCCCGGCGCGGGCAAAGGCGGGCAACTCCGCCGTGACCAGAACAGCCGCCACGTTGCGCGGACGAAAGGCTTCTCCTGTCACGTTGACGCCAAGCCGTTCCAGAAGGCTGGCCATGATCTCTTCGGTGAAAGGTGCGTTTCTTATCCCGTCACCCGTTCCGTTCAACCCGACGACGAGCCCGTATCCGACAAGGTCGTTGCCACGCACCCCATCAAATTCGACCAGATCCTTCAGCCGGACCGTCTGCGCCTGCGCCAAGCCGGCGCTAGCAAAAATCAGGATGAGGAGAGGGAAGAAGATGCGGCGGATCATCGAATGAAATCCGCAAGTGAGAGGCGCGAAATCCGGGCGGTTACCGCGTAAAGCGTTTCCAGATTGGTCTGGACCGCCTCTAGTTCTACGGCGGCCAGGGCGGGATCGATGCTTGTCCGTGTGGCAATTGCCATTTCGACTGCCATGGCTTCGGCCTCTTTTTCAGTGCGAAAGGTGGCGATGCGTTGCTGATCAAAGCCAATCTCGGCCGTCAATGTCACCAGACCGTCATTGGCCGTGCGCAGCCCAGCAAGCGTATGCACCGCCGCGCCACTCTCGGCCGGTACGCCGTGACTGGTCCGGTCAAGAAAGGCTGCCGTCGCAAAAGCGGCGATAGCGCTGCGAATTCGCACATCGGCGGCAGTGCGGTCTGTCAGGCGCGCGCCACCCGGCTCAAGTTCCTGTGCCCGCGCCTCGGGTCCGCCTCGATAACCTTGGGTGGCCCATCCAGCCGGATTGTCGAACCAAGCCATGATCCGTGTGGCCATTTCTGTCTGCGAAGTGGCGCCTGTGAGCACTGTTTCTAGCCGTGCGAGCAGATCGTCTGCCCCAATAACGGCGGGACCCGTGGGTGAAATGCCCGCAAAAAGTGACCGCCCGCCGATAGAACTGTTCAGCGTTGCCAGCGCATCGCCCAATGCTACGCGAGCTTGCGCTGCGACCCGGGCTGTCTGCTCCGGCCCAGAAACGGGAAAAAGCCCAGAAACGGCGGCAGTTACACTGTCCAGACCCTTGCGCAGGCTGCCAAGCGCCGCCTGTTGACCTTCGGCGCGCAGGGCGGTTTCGTCTGCCGCGCGGATCAGGCCTTCGTTCACTGTTATCGTGCGCCGCAATGCGAGGATTTCCCGAAGATCCCCTCCCAAACTGGCAGCAACATCTGCCCTTTCGCCAGAGGCAAGTTCGCTTGCCAAGCGTGTCGTCGCGGACTTCAGCGCTGACATGCCCGAGCTTGCCACATGCAAGCGTGCCAGATCGGCAAAGAAAATCGGGCCCATCTTCAGATCTCCAGTATCGTGCGCATCATGTCGTCAATCGCGCGAACAACTCGGGCATTCGCGCCATAGGCCTGTTCAATTTGCAGCAACATCTGCATCTCGCGGTCGGTATCCACACCTTGGCCGCGAAGATTTTGCTGAAGCACTTCTCGACGAGCGAGGCTGAAGCTTTGCTCCCCCTCCGCGCGCAAACGTTCCGTCGAGACTTGTGACCGGAGTTCCGCGACAGCGGTGGCAAAGCCGCCCTGAGCGCCAAGTTGTGTCAGGCTTTCTGGGCGGGACAGGGCAGCCGAAAAACCTTGCAAGAGGACAGGATCGGCAAAGGCAGAGGCTTGCGTTGCTCCAAGCCCATCCCGTAGGCGCCATGCACCACCCCCGGCTTGCGGGTCTGCCAACGCATTCAACTGAACCCTTCCGGCAATACCCGTCGCTCGGGTTGGATCAAAAGGGGCACCTGCATCGGTGAAAAGGCCCGGTGCGCCGGCTGCAAGGGTTGGGTCGAGCCCCGGATTGGCAAAGCGCGTTATCAGATTGCTTGCCAGCGCATCCATCTTTTCTTGCAGCGCGGGTGCCAGAACATCGCGCAGCGCGAAAGAAGCAGAAATCCCGCCCTCCCCAAACCGCCCGCCGTCTGGCCCTGTCGAGACAGGTTGGCCATCGACCATCAGCCCCGAAAGGGTTCCGGAGGCAAGGCTTGCCTCTGCCGTGACGACAGGGGTGGAGGAAAAGGCTAGGCGTGCTGCGCGCTGCCCGTCCAGCAATGTGATGCCCGTTGTCGTGAACAGGGCAATCTGGTCCCCTGGTCGCGCCACTTCGCGTAACGCCACAAGCGAAGAGATTCCATCAACCAGTCTCTGACGCTGATCCAAAAGGGGAGAGGTATCTTCACCCCGTGTTGCCTTCACGCTGATCTGCCGGTTGAGGTCGGCGATCCCCTGCAAAGTGGAACCGATCTGCGCCACATCTTTTGCAATTGCGGCATCGGCCTCCTGCCGGATTCTCGTGATGGACTGGGCTGCAACATTGAGGCTTGTGGCCACGGCACGGGCAGCATCGGTGGCAGCGATGAGACGAGTCGTCGACTCGGGACGTGCCGCAGCCTCAACCAGACTGCGTTCAAGCGTCGCGACCCGGCCCGCCAGTGCGCCCATATCCCCTTCGGCACCGAGCGAATTGTCCAGAGCTTGCAGGGCCTGCATGTGCCGGTCTTGGGCGGAAAACGCGGCCTTGGCTCTACGCAGATCCTGCAAGAGTGCCTCAGGCATCTGCCGGTCGATGCCCATGACGCGCACACCCTGTCCCTCGATCTGGCTGGACAGGACCGCCTCGCGCCGGCCATAGCCTTCGGTCAGGGCATTGGCGATATTGCTCGCCGTCAGATCGGCGAGACGCGCGCCTGCGGACAGGCCAGAGACAGCAGAATGAAAGGCCGAGGACAGCGTCATTGATGGCTCCCCTAGCGTTTGATGTTCGTGGTTTCTTGGAGCATTTCGTCCACGGTCTGGATGACCTTGGCATTTGATGCATAAGCACGCTGGGTCTGGATGAGAGCGGTCAGTTCCGCCGCAACATCAGTGGTAGAGGCTTCGCGGGCGAACCCGACGACACCCCCAGTTGGGCCTTCTCCCGCATCCCAAAGAAAAAAGGAACCAGATTCGGGCGAGACCTTATAGGTCTGGTTGTCCATCGCCGTCAGCCCGTTGACATTGGGTACGTCCACCAGCGGTATCTGATAGATACGGCGCACAAAGCCCGTGTCATAAGTCGCTACGATGTAACCGTTCTTGTCTACCTCTACCGCCGTCATGTTCCCGACGGGCGATCCATTGCGCGTGATGTTCGTGGGTGAAAAGCTGCTGGACAGTTGTGTCAACCCTGTCGCATCGCCGGGCCTGCCTATTTCAAGCTGGATCGGACCACCAGCAGTCGCAAGTTCCACTGCGCCGGTCAGGGGATCATAGGGGTTGCCTGATACCGTTGTGACGGAAGCGATCTTGCCGCCGCTCGTCCTGCCGTCATCAAAGGTAAGCGCGTATTCCCCAATCACCGCATTGCCCGAAGCACTGTCACGGATGACCATTGTCCAGCTATTGGAATAGCCCGTGGCAGCAATGGTTGGTGTAAAGGTGACTTGAAGCGTTTCGGTCGTGCCCAGGTTTCCGAAATATTCAATGCTCCGCGAAAGTGGTTCGCCCGAGGCATCAAAGGCTGTTTCTGTTGCGGGCAGGTTGGCACCCAGAACGATCTTTGTCGTGGGGTCGCCCGCTGTCTGATTCACATTGATGACCACAGGCTGCAATCCCGTCACCGAGTCGCGCGGAAAAGCAGGAATCTCGCCGTCTGAATTTGCGGGCCAACCCAAAAGAACAAGCCCGGATTCCGTTCGTAACACGCCATTCGCATCCGCGCGGAACGCCCCCGTCGTCGTCATCATCAATGGAACGTCCGAACCCGTAGCCCCGAGCGATACAGCAGGCATGACCGGAAGCATCCCGCGACCGGTGACTGCAAGGTCCAGTGGATTGGAGGTCCCGACCAGCGCGCCCCTTTCCTCGATCAGGCGAAACGTCGCGCTGCGCACCCCGCCCGCCGAATACTGCCCCGCGCCACGACCCGTGGTGATGACCATGCTTTCAAATTCGGTCGAGGCACGCTTGTAGCCAAAGGTAGAGGAATTCGCGATATTGTCAGAAATCGTGGCAAGCCGCGTGGAATTCGCGTTCAACCCCGAAACGCCTGCGTTGAGCGAAGAAGAAAGGCTCATCCATACCCCTTTCAAGAGTGCATGCGATCTAGTGCCCTGCAGCCTGCAACGAGGGGGATTAAGTTTGGCCTAACGCTTACAATTCGAACGATTTCATGCTCCCTCACGCAAAAGGATCAGTTCCATCCGGTTGTTGCGCGGGGCAGAGGGGATGTCCGTCGCCGGCTTTCGATCCGCATGTCCCACGACCCGCGCAAAGCGCGAGTCGGGCAGGCCATCATCCTCCAACAGGCTGCGAAAGGCCTGAGCGCGTGCTGTGGTCACAGGCCAGACCGGATTGACACGTTGCACGATCGAAAAGCTACGGCTGTGGCCATTCACGGCGAGCGCATTTTCAGTTGCTTGCAGCACATCGGCCAAAATTTGAGAGAGATCCCGAAGCGTTTGCGTCGGCTGGCTTCCGTCTTCCGAAAAAAGCGGCGCGTCAGGCAGGTCAAAGACTTCAATCACCAAACCCTCATCCGTGCTGCGGGTCACGACATGGCGCAACAGCCGGTCTGCCGTCATGCTTTCGCCTGCGCGTGCCAAAAGCATCTTCTCCACTTCGGCGAGAAGCTCTTCTTCCGCGCCGGATGGCGCGGCTTCGCCCTTCGGTTCTGCAATGACCTGACGCTCGGCCCCTGGATCACGGCCCGAGGCGCCGGTGCCATTGCGCACAAGGCTTTGCTCAGAGAAAACCGAGTCGCCGCCAAAGGCCCCTTCACCCCCGGCAGAGGTCCGGTTGATTGGGATGGACGGGCTGAAGAAATCCGCCAGACCCTTGCGCTGTCTTTCGGTTGTCGCGTTCAACAGCCACATCAGCAGGAAAAAGGCCATCATCGCTGTGACGAAATCGGCGTAGGCAACCTTCCACGCCCCTCCGTGGTGCCCACCGGCGATGATCTTCTTCTTCCGTTTGATGATGACTGGCGCGGCATTGGACTGCCCTGCCATTCACACACCCATATTTTCACACCCGAGACTACATTTCGTCTCGGGCATGAAGGTCGCGTTAATGACAGGGCATTTTACATATCATTCAGCCGAGGATCGCGCCCAGAGATTGATGTCCTCCTCTGCCGCAACGGCATCGATTTCGGCCAACTCCGCAGCGGTGAAGTCCAGATTGCCGATCGCGCCCACGCAATCCACCACTTGTTCGGGGCGCGAGGCACCAATCAGTGCCGTGGTGATCCCGCCGTCGCGCAAAACCCAGGCAATCGCCATCTGTGCCAATGTCTGCCCCCGCCGTGCTGCGATGGCGTTCAGCGCGCGCACGCTTTCAATCGCACGTGGGGTGATCGTGGCGGGGTCAAGGCTCTTGCCCTGCACCGCGCGGCTGCCTTCTGGGATGCCGTTCAGATACTTCCCTGTCAGGATGCCTTGCGCCAAGGGGGTAAAGGCAATGGAGCCGATACCAAGCTCTGTCAGCGTCTCCTTCAACCCATCACGTTCCACCCAGCGGTTCAGAATATTGTAGCTGGGCTGGTGGATCAGACAGGGGGTGCCAAGCTCTTTCAAGATCGCCGCCGCCTCGCGCGTGCGGGCAGAGTTATAACTTGAAATCCCCACATAAAGCGCGCGCCCGGACCGGACGATATGGTCCAGCGCCATCATCGTCTCTTCCAGCGGGGTTTCCGGGTCGAACCTGTGGGAATAGAAGATATCAACGTAATCCAAGCCCATCCGCTTCAAGCTCTGGTCACAAGAGGCGATCACATATTTCCGGCTTCCCCATTCGCCATAGGGGCCATCCCACATCAGATAACCGGCCTTGGAACTGATGATCAGCTCATCCCGATGCCCGGCGAAGTCAGTTTTCAAAATCTCGCCAAAGGCCTCTTCCGCGCTGCCGGGCGGGGGGCCGTAGTTGTTCGCAAGGTCAAAATGCGTGATCCCGTGGTCAAAAGCCGTACGGCAGATATCGCGCTTGACCTGATGCGGCGTGTCATGGCCGAAATTGTGCCACAGCCCCAAGCTGATGGCGGGCAGTTTCAGGCCAGAGGTCCCACATTTGCGATAGATCATGCGGGAATAGCGGTCTGCGGCGGGTCTATAGGTCATGGCGTCCTCCTGTTGAGGCACACCTTCCCATTCCCTTGGTCCAAGGGCAAGTTGCACCCCGCGCGGGAAGCGTCCAGAGTGATCCGATGAGCATCTCCTTCTCTGCCTTCTGGCCCTTCTTGCTGGCGGTTCATGCCCGGATGGCGCGGGGCCATTTCGGGCTGATCGCCGCCGGCGTCGCTTTCTATGCCATGTTCGCGGTCTTTCCCGGCCTTGCCGCCAGCGTCGCGGTCTGGAGCCTTGTGGCTGACCCAGCCGTGATCGCGCCGTGGCTGGAGGGGGCAGAGGGCTTTCTGCCCGAGGATGCAGCCGCGCTTTTACGCGATCAGCTTCTGGCGCTCCTGTCCACGCCGCGTGCGACCTTGGGGTGGGCTACTGCGCTGTCAATCGGGGTGGCGCTGTTTTCTGCGCGGGCAGGCGTCTCCGCGCTTGTTGGCGCGCTAGAGGCTGTGCACAGGACGCGGCCCCGCCCTTTTCTCTGGCGCTGGATGGTGGACATCATGCTCACCTGCGCCTTGATCCTCGCGCTTTGCGCGGCATTGGCGACCAGCATCCTGCTGCCCCTTCTGCTCGAGTTCCTCCCCTTGGGCGGGGTGCAGGCATGGCTTTTGTCCATCCTGCCCCGGCTTGGGCTTTTCCTTATGGTGCTGGCCTTCCTCGCAATCCTTTATCGTTTCGGCCCCAACCGCGCCTCTGGCACGCGCCCAAAAATCGCTCTTGGCGTGGTTGTCGCGGCGGTGGGATGGGCGGCGGTCAGCTATGGCTTTTCCGCCTATCTGGCTAACTTTGGAACCTATAACCGCATATATGGGTCAATCGGGGCGGTTGCGGCCTTGCTTATGTGGCTATACCTGTCGGTCTGGTCGATCCTGCTTGGCGCGGCAGTCAATGCCGAAAGGGGGCGGATCAGCGCATGATCTGATGCACAAGGTTCGGGCTTAGCACCTGCCACGCGCTTTCACTTCCATCAGGCCAGATCACCCGCGCCTCTGCACTTTCCGCATTGCCCAGACCAAAGTGCAACGGCCCTAGGCTGCCCCCTGCATGGCCCCCGCCCACAAGCACTTCGCGCCGCTGGATATGGTTGCCCACCCGCACCTCAACCCAGCCATTGACCGCGTTGCGGTTCGGCCCCGCTTGTACCGGATCGATCCCGATCCAGTTGCCCGCCGGACCGTCATTGCGCCACACTTCCGCCGGACCGTTCCTGTTCAGAACCACCAGATCTATCCGCCCATCCGCGTTCAGATCAGTCAGCGCCGCGCCCCGGCCTTGCAGCATCGAGGCCACGCCCGCCCGGTCCCCCGCCTCTTCAAATGTGCCATCGGCGCGCTGGAGGAGGAGGTTGTTCGGGTCCTTTTCCGCGAAATCGGGCATGGACCAAACATTGCCCTTGGCAAAGAACAAATCTGGTCGGGCGTCGTTGTTCACATCTTCAAAGGCCACATGCCACGCGGTCGAGGGGCGCAGGTCGCCGCCCGTATAGGGCCGGTGTGCGGTAACCCCCATGGCAAAGGCCACATCTGCATACTGCGGCTGTGCCTCCGGGCCGGGGGCCTTGAGCCGTTGCAGCTTGTTATCCGCCATGCTGGTCAGCGCATATTCGGGAAAGCCATCGCCATCCAGATCGCGGCTGGCAATCCCCATGCCCCAGATCCGCAGGCGCTGCCAGCCTTCGGCTTCGGTATAAAGCCGGGGAGGCTGGCCCGGTTCCACATGCCACAGCTGTTCCTGCCCGCCCTTGTAATACTCCCGGTCATTCGACATGCGCAGAGCAGGCTGGCCCGAACGGTTCCAGTCGGTAAACAGGATCGACAAGGGGCAATGCGCAGGCGTCAGTTCCAGCGGCGCATCAAAGCGCCCCGCGCTGCCGCGATAGAACCGCCCCGGCGTGCAAGACCCCCAAGGGAAAGCATCCTCCTGCCGGTCGATATAGGTGCCAAAGGCCAAAGTCGGCCAATCCGCACCTGCCTCCCATGTCGCGGCAAAGGCGGTCGTCCACGCGTCAAAACTCTGAAAGCCCCAAGCCGCGCTTGCCTCTTCGAACTTGCAATTGCCAAGGCCCCGCATCAGGTGGCTTTCGCCTACGCGCAACAGCGCAAGGTCGATGATCCCATCGGCGTCCACATCCAGCGGATAGGCACCCGAAACCATCTCGGCCTCCAGCCCGCTGTCGATCTGGCGAAAGGCCAAACCATCCGCGCGGCTTTCGTTCAGGAACAGCGCGGCGGGTGCCGTGCCGCCCGACAGGAACACTTCGGGCAGGCCATCGCCGGAACAATCAAAGGTCGCGACCCCGCCGCCGACCATGAATTCCCATTCGCCGGTGAAGCTATGGGGCAGAGCCCCTTCTTCGGCCACGAAACGCGGCACCACCGGCGCCTCGGCCAAGGCCGGGCCTGCAAGCAGCAAGAGGGTGAGCGCGCGGATCATAGCATCCGCAAACCGATGGCATGAGTGGCCACACAGGCCCCTTGTTCCAGCCCCCGGTCAATCGCTGCGCGGAAATGGATGCCCCCATAAAGCCGCGACAGCGCAGCCTCCTGCGCGGCAGCACGGAAATTCGGGAAAGACCGGACAGGCAGGCCATCCGCCTCATGCGTCGAATCCTCAAACGCGAAATCCGGCCCGAAAATCGCAGTCAACACTTCGGCGGAAGCCCCCGAAAGGGTCGAATGGCCCGAAGGATATTCTGGAAAAGGCGGGGTGATCAAAAGCGGCTCCCACGTCTTGTCGATATGGGCACGGATATAGGTCACGGGGCGCAAGAGGTCGAATTCGTATTTCGATTGCCAACAGGCGATGAACGCATCCGAGGCCGCCACGCCAAGCCGCGCCAGACCGTCTGCCACACGCTCCACCGGCAAGGCATCGCGTTCGGCAATATCCACAAGGATCGTCACCCAATGCCCCGGCGGGGTGGGCGACAGCATCGGATCATCTGACCAGAACCGCGCGATGAGCTTTTGTTCATCGGTCAGACTGCGCGAGGTTTCATAAACCTCTATCGCCTCGGCATGAAAGGCCGATCCGGGCTCTTCGCTATAGGCGGGCGGGGGCGGCAAGGGGCAGGCCCGACCGTTTGGCATCGCGAGGGGGCGGTTCTTGCCCCATTCGGGCAATAACGGGGCCTGCTGCTGACGGATCAGGCTTGTCGGGACCCATGCGCCTGCTTGCGTGCCAAGGCTCCACGTCAGCGGAAAGCCCATATTGGCCACGACCGCGCCGCCATCGCCCTCGGCCCAAGCGAGGATGTGGTCTGCGACAGCACGGCCATGGGCAAGGCTCGCCGCGGGCTGCACGGCACCCACGCCCGCGCGTTCGCCCATCCGCCGTTCCATCGCATCCATCGCGCGCTGCCCTGTTGGGCCGGTGTTGCCAAACAGCGCGCGCACCCCGCCCGTCAGCGCGGCATGCAGCACCAGCGCCTCATCAAGCACAGGCGGGCCGGGGGGCAGGGGGGTAAGACCGTTCAATTGCCCCGCCAGACTCGTCAGCCCACGGGTTGCGGCCAAAGCCTCCCACCCGATGACCCCCAGATAGCCAAAACTGCGCGCGGCCACGGGGGGCGAATAGGTCGCCGTATGGCGGACCAGTTCCAGAACCAGCCGATACCAACCGATCAGAACCTGCGCGCTGTCAGCCGTGGCGGCGCGGGCAGGCAAGGCCGGGGCCAAAAGCCCCGCGGCGGCACCTGCGATGAACCCCCGCCGCCCCAGCATCAGAGGTATCTGTTCCAGAGGTTTTCGAGCCGCTCTTGCCGGCCCGATTTTGGCTCCGGCTCCAGCCCCTCAGTGGTGACGCGGGCGGCCGCAGCCTCCAGCGTGCCCGACAGCATCGCCTGCGCGGCAGGCGTATCCCATCCGGCATAGCGGGCCTTGCGGTTGGCCTCCAACTCACCCGACTCCAGCAAGGCCGCCGCGCATTTCAATGCTCGTGCGCAGGTATCCATCCCGCCCACATGGGCAAGGACCAGATCCTCGGGGTCAAGGCTCTGGCGGCGGATCTTGGCATCGAAATTCGTGCCGCCGGTGGAATACCCACCAGCACGCAGAATCTCATAGAAGGCCAGCGCCTTTTCGGCATGGTTGTTCGGGAACTGATCGGTATCCCAGCCGGATTGGTAATCGTTCCGGTTCATATCGATCGACCCGAAAATCCCAAGGCTCGCCGCAAGGGCGATTTCATGTTCGAACGAATGGCCCGCAAGGATCGCGTGGCCCTGTTCGATATTCACCTTCACCTCTTTTTCCAGCCCGAATTCGACAAGGAAGCCATAAACGGTCGCCACATCGTAATCATACTGGTGTTTCGACGGTTCCTGTGGCTTCGGCTCGATCAGGATTGCGCCGTTGAAACCGATCTTATGCTTGTATTCCACCACCTGTTGCAGGAAGCGGCCTGCGTGCTGGCGCTCTGCCTTCAGGTCGGTGTTGAGCAGCGTCTCATAGCCTTCGCGCCCGCCCCAAAGCACATAGTTCTGCCCGCCAAGCTTATGGGTTGCATCCATATTGGCCTTCACCGTGGCTGCGGCATAGGCATAGACATCCGGGTCGGGGTTCGTGGCAGCCCCCGCCATCCAGCGGCGATGGCTGAACAGGTTCGCCGTGCCCCAGAGAAGCTTTGCCTTGTGATGCACCTGCTTTTCGCCAAGGTAATCGACGATCTCGTTCAGATTGCGCAGCGACTCTGCAAATGTCGCGCCTTCGGGCCGCGCATCGGCATCGTGGAAGCAATAGAAGGGCTGGCCGAGGAGATCGAACATCTCAAACGCCACATCGGCCTTCAGCCGGGCGAGGTCCATCGTATCGCCAAACCAAGGACGCTCAAGGGTCTGCCCACCAAAGGGGTCACCACCCGGCCAGGCAAAGCTGTGCCAATAGGCGACCGCAAAGCGCAGATGATCCTCCATCCGCTTGCCGAGGATCACCTCGTCTGGATTGTAATGGCGGAAAGCGAATTCGCTCGTGGCATTCGGCCCCTGATAGGTGATGGCAGGGATGTTCTTGAAAAAGTCGGTCATGTCAGGCTTCCGATCAGGGTTCTTGCCGCGATGTGCCGGGCATGGCCCGCATCGAAGGCGTCTTTCAGTGCCGCGTCAGGGCTGATTTCCCGCGCGATCTTGGGTTGGGTGGCAATTTCGGCCCCGGCGCCAGTGGCAGCCATCAGGGCCAGACGCGCCGCGCCAAAGGCCCCGCCGAAATCGCCTGCAACGGGCACCAGCACTGGGCAATCCAGCGCGGTCGCAATGGCCTTTAGCCAGTAATCCGACCGCGACCCGCCGCCCACGGCCAAAAGGCTTTCCAACCGCGTGCCAGTGGCGGCCAGTGCATCGCGGCAATCGCGGAAGGCGAATGTCACGCCCTCCAACACGGCGCGGGTGGCAGCAGCGCGGTCCGTCGCATGGTCCAGACCAAGGAAAGCCCCCCGGATCGTGGCGGAATTCAGCGGCGTCCGCTCGCCCCCCAGATAGGGCAGAAACAGCGCCCGCCCCGGCGCCTGAAGGGGGCCAAGGCCCATGGTCATCGCCGCTGCATCGGACCCCGCCAGATGGGCAAACCAGTTCAACGCATCGGTGCAGGCAAGGATCACCCCCATCTGATGCCACGTGCCCGGCAGCGCGTGGCAAAAAGTATGCACCGCCGTCGCCGCATCGGGTTGGTAACCATCATTGGCAGAAAACAGAACGCCAGAGGTGCCCAGCGACACGAAGGCCTGCCCCGCGCGCACCACGCCTACGCCCACGCCAGAGGCGGCATTGTCGCCCCCGCCGCCCGCCACGACCACGCCCTTGGGCAGGCCCCAACGTGCGGCCAGTTCCGGGCGTAAGATGCCCGAAGGCGCAGAGCCTTCCACCAGCCGAGGCATATGGGCGCGCGAAAGTCCGGTGGCAGACAAAAGATCATCAGACCAGTCTCGCCGGCCAGTATCCAGCCAGCTTGTGCCAGCAGCATCCGACATCTCGGCGACATGGTCGCCCGTCAGCCACAGGCGCAGGTAATCCTTTGGCAGCAGAACCTTTGCCAGTTGATCGCGGATCGCCGGTTCATGGCGGGCAACCCACATCACCTTGGGCGCGGTAAAGCCCGGAAAGACAATGTTGCCAGTCAGCCTGCGGAAAATCGGATCGCCATCCAGTTCGGCAGCTTCCTCATGCGCGCGGGTGTCATTCCACAGGATACAGGGCCGCAGCACCTGATCGCGCGCATCCAGAAGTGTTGCGCCATGCATCTGCCCGGAAAGCCCAAGACCCCGCACGGCGGAAAGCGGATTGGCCGCAGCCAGCCGGTCCAGCACGGTTTCCGCCGCAGCGATCCAGTCGGCGGGGGCCTGCTCGCTCCAGCCTTCTTGCGGGCGCGACACATGCAAGGGTGCCGTGGCTTCCGCCACGACCTCCTGCGCCTCATTCATCAGCACCCCCTTCAGGCCAGAGGTGCCAAGATCAAGCCCGATATACATCAATAGGCCTGCGGGGGTTTCTTGCCCATGATGATCATGCCAAGGATGTCGTCATCCGTGACCTCACCAACATTCACACAGCCCACGCGCTGACCGTTCTTCATCACTACCGCGCGGTCGCACAATTCCATCACCGCATGAATGTCATGCTCGATCAGGAAGATGCCCAAACCCTGCCGCTTTAGCTCTTGGATCAGCTCCGCCACCATCTGCGTCTCATGCGGACCAAGCGCAGCCGTCGGTTCGTCCATGATCAGGATCTTGGCATTGAAATAAACCGCCCGAGCAATGGCGACCGACTGCCGCTGCCCACCCGAAAGCGCCGAAACCGGCACGTTGAACTTGCGGAAGTTGGGGTTCAGCCGCCCCATGATCTTGCGCGTCTCGGCCTCCATCTGGGCATCGTCCAGAAAACCGCCCGCCCCCACAAGCTCGCGCCCAAGGAAAAGGTTCGACGCCGCATCCAGATTGTCGGCCAAGGCCAGCGTCTGATAGATCGTCTCGATATTGTACTTCCGTGCGTCACGGGGATTTTCAATCTCGGCCTTCTCGCCATTGATGAAAATCTCGCCCGTATCGGCCTGATAAGCGCCCGACAGGCATTTGATCAGCGTCGATTTCCCCGCGCCGTTGTGGCCCAAAAGGCCCACAACCTCGCCCGGGTAAAGGTCCACGCTCACATGGTCCACCGCCTTGATCCCGCCGAAAGAGATCGAGATGTCGCGCATCTCGACAAGGGGGGTTCCGCTATTCGGATTTCCGCTCATGGTCTTTCCCCCTTATTTCGTGCGGCTGCGGTAAAGTTTGTCGACATAGACGGCCAGCACCAGCACTAGACCCACGACGATATCCTGCATCGCCGCGTCAAAGCCGATCAGCACCATCCCGGTCTTGAGGCTTTGCATCACAAAGGCCCCGATGATCGCGCCATAGATCGTGCCGACACCGCCAGCCAGCGATGTGCCCCCGATCACGGCGGCGGCAATCACGTAAAGTTCGTCCAATGCACCCAAAGAGTTCGTGGCCGAATTCAAGCGGGCGGAGGCAACGATGGCCGAAAGCCCGGTCAGGAAGCCCATCAGGGCAAAGATCTTGACGGTCATCCAGCGCGTGTCGATCCCTGCCAGCTCTGCCGCATCCGGGTTGCCACCAATCGCCATGACATAGCGGCCAAAGCGGGTGCGGGTCATGACAAAGGTCATCACTATGCCCACAACCGCAAGGATCAGCACGGGGATGGCAAAGCCGTGGCTGATGAACAGCCCCTCGGGCGGCACTTCGATACCGTTGGCCTCGGCATATTGCGCGACAATGCCCCGTGGCCAAGGATAGGCATTCACCACCAGAACCGCGCCAATCACCAACCCGCAGCCGAGGATTGCCAGCGTGTATTCGGCCCAAAGAGGCCGCAGGGGGAATTCGAATTTCCGCCGCTGTTTACGGCCATGCACGATCATCCACAGGATGCCGGCACAGGCCAAAAGCCCGACGATCCAGCTGCCCGTTGCGCCGATCGATCCATATGGCCCGCCGCCGATCAGCGCAAATGTGCTGTCGACGGGAGAGATCGTCTCGCCCCGCGCCACAAGGAACGCTGCCCCGCGCCAGACAAGCAACCCACCCAGCGTGACGATAAAGGCCGGGATGCCGCGATATGCGACCAGCCAGCCGTGGAAACCACCCACGATGGTCCCAAGGATCAAGCCCACGATGGATGTCACGACCCAGATCAGCGGATGGCCAAGGCCAAACCACTGCGGCAAGACCCAGACCTGCGTGATGCCCATGATCATGGCGGTAAAGCCCAAAAGCGAGCCGACCGACAGGTCGATGTGCCTGGTGATGATCACCAGCACCATGCCGCAGGCCATGATCCCGATCGAGGCGGTCTGGACAGAAAGGTTCCAGAGGTTTCGCGGCGTCAGAAAGACGCCGGTTCCGTTCACGAGCAGGCCATAAAGGTGGAAGCCCACCCAGATGGCAACCAGCGCCCCGACCATGCCCAGAAGGCGCGTGTCGATCTCGGTGGCTTTCAGAAAACGGCCCAAGGGGCCGAGTTTCGGCCCACTGGCCGAAGAAGAGGTGGTTGTCTGGGTCATCTTGCGTCCGGCACTGGATGAGGGGGATGTGCAGACGGGTCCACGGAGGGGGCCTTCCCCGAAGGACCGGAGTCGCAGGGGCATGAACCCATGCCCGGTGAGGAAGGCCGATGCCGGTATCCCGGCATCGGCCTGTGGTCAGCCTTACTGGCAGGCGGCCACGTCGGCGGCCGCGCCTTCGCAAGCCTGCTCTTTCGAGATATGGCCCGCGTCGATCACGACATTCAGGTTTGCCTTGGTGATCGGGGTCGGCTCAAGGAAGATGGCGTTCATTTCCACGCCCTTCTCGCCGCCCGACCACTTCACCGCGTTCGGGATCGCATCCATCGCCGTTCCCGAAGCAAGGGCCGAGGCGATTTCGGCAGCAGCGGCGCCAAGCTGGCGGCTGTCTTTCCAGACGGAAACGACCTGCGTGCCACGCGCCACACGGTTCAGCGCGGCAAGATCGCCGTCCTGACCGCCGACCGGTACGTTCAGACCCTGCGCCGAAAGCGCCGCGATCACGCCGCCCGCCATACCGTCGTTCTGGGCCAGAACGGCGTCGATGTCATTGTTATTGGCGGTCAGGATCTGCTCCATATTCGCCTGAGCGTTGCCGGGCTGCCAGCCATCGGTGAAGGACTCGCCGACGATCTTGATCTTACCCTCGGCCACCGGGCCAGCCAGCACTTCTTCCATGCCTTCGCGCAGGAAGTTGGCGTTCGGGTCACCCGGATCGCCCTTGATGATCGCGAAATTGCCTTCGGGCGCAGCGGCCACGACGTTCTCGGCGATGATCCGGCCCACACCCTTGTTGTCAAAGGTCAGATAGAAGGCGCGGTTGTCTTCGATCAGACGGTCATAACCCACGACCGGAATACCCTCGGCAGCAGCCTTGTCCACCGCCGGCCCGATCGCATCTTTGTCCATCGCAAGGATGATCAGCGCATCAGCGCCCTGTGCGATCAGAGCTTCGATGTCGGTCAACTGCTTGGCGGCCGAAGCCTGCGCGTCGGCAGAGATATAGGTGTTGCCGGCTGCTTCGAGCGCGGCCTTGATGGCGGCTTCGTCCGTCTTCCAGCGCTCTTCCTGGAAATTCGACCACGACACGCCGATGGTCAGACCGTCGGCCAGAGCAGCGGAGTTGAAGCCGGCCGCCGCAACCACGGCGGCGAGAAGGGCTTTGCGCATAGATATCCTCCCGTTTGGATGCGGTCTGCGTGGACCGGTCCGGCAGATTCGCCGATACGGGCAGAAATCTGCCCATAATAAATTCAGTTGTCAAAATAAAAATAATGTCAGATCGTGGCATCGCCCGATAAACTGGCACAAATTCGCTGCGTTGCGGCGTAAGTTCGGCGCAGGGCAAACAAATGACGGTCTTTTTTGTTTGGAAGGCAAAGAAATGTGCGCGCAGATGGCGGGCGGTGAAGCGAGCGACAACCGCAAGGGCGTGGGGCCGCTGATTCCCCCGCTGTCCGATACGCTGCGCCCTTTGCGCCAGCAGATCTTTGAACGTGTCCGTGCGGCGGGCCTCATTCCCCGTGTCCAAGTGGCCAAGGAACTGGGGGTCAGCCCGGCTTCTGTCACCACAATTACCTCCGAACTCATCGACTCGGGCCTGATCGAAGAGGTCAGCGCCGCGCGCGAAGGCGAAGGCGGGCGGGGCCGCCCCGCTGTGGCGCTTGGCGTGCGGGCCAGCGCGCATCGTGTAGCGGGGATGAAGATTTCCGACCGCGAACATACCGCCGTGATCGTCGATTTCGCGGGGAAGCTTTTGGCCGATGACGCCATTCCCCGTCGCCCCGGCCCGATGACTTTGGCCGAACTCCTTGGCGCGGTTGAAACCTTGCTGGACCGCGTCTGCGCCAAGGCGGGGCTGGCGCGGTCTGACCTTTCGGCCATCGGCCTTGGCGTGCCGGGTTTTGTCGATACAGCCGAAGGGTTGGTGCTGTGGTCCTCCGTCCTCACTGACCGCAGCGTAGCGCTGGCATCCGAGGCAACGGGGCGCTTGGGCGTTCCGGTCTGGGTCGACAACGATGCCAATCTTGTCGCACTTGCCGAACAATGGTTCGGCGCTGGCCGCGCGCTTTCGGATTTCGCGGTGGTCACCATCGAGCATGGCGTTGGCATGGGGTTCGTGATGAACCACCGGCTCTATCGCGGCACGCATCGGGTCGGGATGGAACTGGGCCATACCAAGGTGCAACTCGATGGCGCGCTCTGCCGGTGTGGGCAGCGCGGCTGTCTGGAGGCTTATGTGGCCGACTATGCTCTTGCGCGGGAGGCGACCACGGCGCTGAACTGGGGCCACAAGGAAGGCCAATCTATTGGCGTGCTTCTGGAAAGCCTTTATGACCATGCCAAGGCTGGCAACAGCACCGCGCGGTCCATCTTCCGCCGGGCGGGGCGATATCTGGCTGTCGGCCTATCGAATGTGATCAACCTTTTTGATCCCGCATTGATCATCCTGTCGGGTGAGAGGATGCGCTACGACTACCTCTATGCTGCCGAAACGCTGGCCGAGATGGAAAACCTCGCCATCCACACGGGCCGTGCCCTGCCGCCAATTGAAATTCATGCCTGGGGCGACCTGCTTTGGGCGCATGGGGCTGCAGCCTTGGCGCTCTCTGCTGTCTCCGAAGGTATTCTGGCCCAGAACCGCGATATCGCAGCTTGAACACCCCAATGGCGGCAAGCGGCCGGAACCCTCCGACTGTTTCTGCAACGCATTGCCATGCGAGCGGCGAGTTGCGATACTCATCCGAATTCGGAGCATCTTCTTGGGCAGTGCATTTAGTCTGGTCGGTAGCCTTTGCCTCGCGGCGCTTTTGGCCGTTCCCTTTGTCGTGGCGCAGCCCGCCGCCGCTTTGGACAATGTCGATTTTTCCGTAGCCTCAGCTGACGAATCGCTCGTCGATGCGCTGCGTGCCGCCTCTCCGCTCGTTGCACTTGAAAACAACGCGGCGGAAGACATCCTCGCCGCTGCAAGCGCCGAATATGGTCGTCTGATCGGGGTGCTTTACGCGCGTGGGCATTACTCCCCGGTTATTTCCATCCGCCTTGACGGGCGCGAGGCGGCGGGCATCGCGCCTCTTGACGCGCCTGCCCGCATCTCGCGCATCGCCGTGGAGGTGGACCCCGGTCCCTCCTTTGCCTTTTCACGCGCCGCTCTCGCCCCGCTTCCCCCCGGCACCCGCCTGCCCGAAACGTTTCGTGCGAATGAGCGCGCGGCCAGTGGCGCGGTGCGCGATGCCGTTGCCGCCGGGGTGGAGGCATGGCGCGACGAGGGCCATGCCAAGGCTGCCGTCGCCGGTCAATCCATCGTCGCCGACCACCGCGCCGCTACGCTTTCCGCCGATATCCGCCTGAACCCCGGCCCCCGTCTGCGTTTCGGCCCCGTCGCTGTCGAAGGTCATGAACGCATGCGCGAGGCGCGCGTCCGCAAAATCGCCGGCCTGCCCGAGGGAAAGGTCTTTTCCCCGGCAGAGGTCAAGCGCGCCGCCGACCGCCTCCGCCGGACAGGTACCTTCCGTTCTGTCACGATCACCGAGGCCGAACAGATCACCTCCCCCGATCTTCTGGGGATGACGGTAAGTGTGGTCGAGGAACGCCCCCGCCGCCTCTCCTTCGGGGCCGAGGTGTCAAGCCTCGATGGCCTCGATCTCTCGGCAACCTGGCTGCACCGCAATCTTTTGGGCGGGGCAGAGCGCTTGCAGGTCGAAGGCGTGATCTCGCAGATCGGCGCGCGCGAGAATGGCATGGACTACCGCCTCGGACTCACGCTCGACCGACCTGCCACCCTGACACCGGACACCACGCTGCGCTTCGCAACCGAGGTAGAGCGGCGGGATGAACCCGATTTCTTTGCCGATAGCTTCAATCTTGGCCTCGGCTTTGCCCATGTCTTTTCCGAGACCCTGACCGGGCGGATCGATCTGGCCTATCGCATTTCGGACGGTTCTTTCTTCTCCGAAACCGGTCGGCCGATCGGTCAATTCAATTTCCGCAATCTCGCGCTTCCGATTGGCCTCACGTGGGATTTGCGCAATGACAGGGCTGACCCTTCTCGGGGAATTTATCTTGATGCTGAGGTCAAGCCTTTCCTCGGCTTCGGCTCTACCGGGTCTGGCCTGCGCGCCTCTGCGGATCTGCGGGGCTATTACGGTTTCGGGGCCGATGATCGCGTTGTTCTGGCAGGAAGGATCCAACTCGGGGCAGTTTTCGGGCCAACACTCATCCAGACTCCGCGCGACGACCTGTTCCTTTCGGGCGGTGGTGGCACGGTCCGGGGTCAGCCCTATCAATCGCTGGGAATCCTGTTCAGCCGCACCGCCGCAGGCCGGATCGGTGTGACCGACAGTTTTCAGATAGGCGGCAACCGCTTCCTTGCCGCCTCGCTGGAGGCGCGGGTGAAGGCCACAGATACCATTGGCATCGTGGGCTTTGTTGATGCCGGGCGCATCGATCTGGACAGTTTCTTTGACCCGATGGGCGAATGGCACGCAGGCGCGGGCCTTGGCATCCGCTATGCCACCGGCGTCGGCCCGATCCGGCTTGACGTAGCAGCCCCGATCCATGGCCGCACCGGCGAAGGCGTCCAGATTTACGTTGGCCTTGGGCAGGCTTTCTGATGCGGCGCGCGCTTCTCTCCCTTTGCATCGCCGCACTGCCCTGCGCCGCAGTCGCACAGGAAACAGAGGCCGAACGCAGTGACCGGGGCCGCATCACAGCCTTCATCGAGGACAGTCTCTCCGGTGCGGGGCGCGAAGTCATTCTGCGCGGCTTTCGCGGTGCGCTTTCCTCGCGCGCTACGGCCGAGGAACTGACGATCGCTGATGACAGTGGCATCTGGTTCACTGCCCGCGACATCGTGCTGGATTGGAACCGCGCCGCGCTCTTGACCGGGGCGGTTTCGGTGAACAACTTCACCGCCGCTGAAATCATCTTTGAACGCCCGCCGGAGGCGCAACCCAGCCCCCCCACGCCCGAGGCCGGTGGCTTTGCCCTGCCAGACCTGCCTGTTTCCATCCAGATCGGGCAGATCACCGCCGACCGCGTGATCTTGGGCGAGGCTCTGCTCGGCCAAAGGGTGGAAGGCGAAGTTGATGCCAGCCTCTCCCTTTCTGGCGGGGCTGGCGAGGCGCGGGTTCTGATCGAACGGCAGGATGACGGGCCCGAGGGCCAGATCCGGCTTGAGGCGGCTTTTGATAATGCATCGCGCAGGCTTGCCATCGATCTGTTGGCCGAGGAAGGACCGGGTGGCCTTGCCGCGAGCCTTCTGGGCTTGCCGGGCGAACCTGCCGCACGGCTTGCAGTTCAAGGCGATGGACCGCTTTCTGATTTCACGGCCGACATCGCGCTCCAAACCGATGGCGAGGACCGCCTTTCCGGGCAGGTCACCCTTTCGGCCGCACCCGCGCCAGCTGCCGAAGGTGCCACTGATTTCGCCGCGCGGCTTCAGGGCGATCTGGCGCCCCTGTTCCTTCCGGAATATCAGGATTTCTTCGGCCCAGAGGTCGGGCTTTCCGCCACAGGCCGCCGCATGGCCAATGGCGCGCTGGATCTCTCGGCGCTGGATCTGACGACCCGCAGCCTTGCATTGACCGGCAGCCTTAGCCTTGATGCCGATGCCGTGCCGCGCCGCTTTGCGCTTTCGGGCCGGATCGAGGACCCCGCAGGCCAAGCCGTGATCCTGCCTGCGCGCAGCCCCGTGCAACTGATGCGCGGGGAGCTTGATCTTGGCTATGACGCTGGCGTCGATGAAACATGGCGGCTGAACCTCCGGGCCGAAGATGTTGTCTTGCCCGAAGCCGGGCTGCCGCAACTCGCGCTGACAGGGTCTGGCCGGATGGAACGGCGCGGTGCCGCACTGTTCATCGGCGGAACGCTCGCCTTTTCTGCCGAAGACATGGCGCCGACCGATCCTGCCTTGGCCGAAGCCTTGGGGCCGGACCTGCGGGGCGAGACGCGATTTTGGTGGGAAACCGGTGCCGGTCGGCTGAACCTCGGGCAGGCGCAGATCAGTGGCGCGGGGATCGAGGCTTTGGCCAATGTTCAGATCGCAGGCCTGTCGGAAGGGTTGCGCGCATCCGGCCGGGTGACAGCGGATGTGGCTGATCTGGCGCGGTTTTCTGCGCTGACAGGCCGCGCGCTTGGCGGGTCGGGCCGGGTAGAGCTTGCCGGGCAGGGCAGCCCCTTGGGCGGTGATTTCGACGTGACGCTGGCGCTTTCGGGTGCGGACCTACGCCTTGGCCTTCCAGAACTCGACGGGGCGCTTGCGGGCCAATCGCGGCTTGACCTTGCCGCCCGGCGCGATGCGACGGGCACCACGCTGGACCGGCTTTCCCTGATCGCGCCCCGCGTCACGGCAGAGGGCAGGGCGCTCTTGGCCTCTGACCGGTCCGAGGCGGATCTGCGTTTTGCCCTGCCTGACCTTGGCCCCCTGCGCCCCGGTCTGGGCGGTGCGGTCAGCGGGCAGGCGCAATTGCGCGGCGCGATCTTGCAGGGGCAGGCCGAAGTGACGGCAAGCCTCGACGCCCGTGGCCTGCGGGTTGGGCAGGCCTCTGCGGATAAACTGCTGGCTGGGAACTCTCGGCTCGAGGCACAGGTGGGTCTGGATCAGGGGCAGGTCCGCATCCGCAACCTGCGGCTCGATAACCCGCAACTCGCGCTGACGATGCGCGAAAGCGCTGCGACGATAATGGATATTTCAGCGCGTCTTCAAAACCTTGGCCTCCTTCTGCCCGAATATCCAGGCCCTGTGACGGTGCAAGGCTCTGCCCGTTTGGGCGGGCAGGATTATACCCTCGATCTGCGCGGCACCGGTCCGGGGCGGATCGATGCGCGACTGGCCGGAACGCTGGCCGCCGATGGTTCGCGCGCCAATCTGGCGCTGACCGGCACGGCACAGGCGGGGCTGGCCAATCCCTTCCTTGGGGAGCGTGTCGTCTCTGGCCCGCTGAGTGCCGATCTGCGCTTGTCAGGGCCGTTGCAGCTTTCCGCGCTTTCGGGGCGGATCAGCCTGTCCGATGGCAGGCTGGCTGACCCGACACTCCCCTTCGCGCTGGAACGGATCGCGGTGCGGGCTGATCTGGCGGGCGCACGCGCGGCGCTGGAGGTGACGGCGGGGCTGTCCACCGGGGGAAGTTTGCGGGTGCAGGGCGGGATTGGGCTCGCGCAACCTTTCGCGGCGGACCTTGGCGTGACGCTGACGCAGGCGGTGATCCGTGACCCGCAGCTTTACCGCAGCCTTGTGAATGGCGACCTGCGGGTGACGGGGCCGTTGACGGGTGGGGCGCTCTTGTCCGGGCGGATCGCGCTTGGTGAAACCGAGGTGCGGATCAATGCCACGGGCTTTGGCGAGTCGGGTGAATTGCCCGGCCTGACCCATGTGAACGAACCCGCCCCCGTGCGCGAAACCCGCGCCCGCGCCGGTCTGATCGAGACAGGGGCACAAGATGCAGTGCCCGCGCGCCCCTTTGGCCTTGATCTGGTGATCTCGGCCCCGAACCGGCTTTTCCTGCGGGGGCGGGGTCTGGATGCCGAATTGGGGGGCGAGGTTCGGATCGGTGGGACGACGGCGGCGGTGGTGCCCTCTGGGGGATTCGGGCTGATCCGGGGGCGGCTGGAAATCCTTGGGCGACGCCTTGATCTGGCGGAGGCGGAGATGGTGCTGGAGGGCAGTTTTGACCCGATGCTGCGGATTTTGGCCACGACCGAAGCCGATGGGATCACGGCAGGTGTAGCGATCACCGGGCCTGCGACGGACCCGGAGGTGACCTTTACCTCTACCCCGCAACTGCCGCAGGAGGAGGTTCTGGCGCAGATCCTGTTCGGGCGGAGGTTGGAAAATCTCTCGGCACTTCAAGCACTTCAGCTTGCCAATGCAGTCGCGACCCTTGCCGGAAGGGGGGGAGAGGGGATTGTATCACGGTTGCGGCAGGGCTTTGGTTTGGATGATCTGGATGTGCAGACCGGGGCCGATGGCGGCACGCAATTGCGCGCGGGGCGCTATCTTTCGGAGAATGTCTATTCCGAGGTAACCGTTGATTCTGCTGGAAAAAGTGAGATCAGCCTGAACCTTGACCTGTCTGACAGCGTGACGGTGCGGTCGAGCGTGGGAGAGGATGGGAACACCGGGATCGGGCTGTTTTACGAGAAGGATTACTGAGGGCGGGGCGGGCCTCGGGGGCGAATCCGCCCTGTCACCCTCTGTACACCCCCCGTACACCCCCCGTGCTGACGCGCGGGGGTTTTCTTTGGCGCCGGTGTTTTCGGCCCCCTTTCGAAGAGGGCCGTCTGCCCGACCCCGACTTAACTTTGACATACCCCGGGGAGGGCTGTCTGCCCGACCCCGACTTACCTTTGACATACCCCGGGGAGGGCTGTCTGCCCTCCCCGGACCCCTCCCGAGAGTATTTGGGCCAAGATGAAGGGGGAAGGAGAGGGGGTGACGGACGAGAGGTGGGAGGCGGGTCGCCGAGGGGAGAAGGGCGGAGAGAGGAGGAGGGTGGAGGGGAGGAGGAAGCGATGCAGAGGGGAGCGGGGCAGCGAGGCTGGAACTTGGCCGGCGGGGGCGCGGCTCTGCGGGACGCCGGTCTGTGGGGCGTGGTGGTGGCGTATGCGGGTCAGCAGGGTGATCTGGGCCAGGTGTCGATCACGGTGACGGCTTCCTCGGCGGTTTCGACATAGCGGAAGAGCGCGAGGTCTTCGGGGCTGATCGTGCCGGCTTCGGCCAAGGCATCCCAGTTGATGACCTTTTCCCAGAAGGCGCGGCCAAAGAGCAGGAAGGGGACCGGGCGCATCCGGCCGGTCTGGATCAGTGTCAGGCTTTCGAAGAGTTCGTCGAGCGTGCCGAAGCCCCCCGGGAAGACGCAGATCGCGCGGGCGCGCATCAGGAAATGCATCTTGCGGATCGCGAAATAGTGGAAGTTGAAGCACAGGTCCGGTGTGACATAGCGGTTCGGGGCCTGTTCATGCGGCAGGACGATGTTCATGCCGATGCTTTGGCCGCCCGCCTCATGCGCGCCGCGATTGCCTGCCTCCATCACGCCGGGGCCGCCGCCGGTGACCACCACATTTTCGCGCCCATAAGCCTGCATGCTGCGTTCGGTCATGGTGAAGGCCAAGCGACGCGCTTCCTCGTAATAGCGCGAGAGGTCGGCAAGCGCCGGGGTTTTGGCGGTCTCTGCCCGGTCGGGGGCGGGGATGCGCGCGCCGCCGAACAGCACGATGGTCGAGGCGATGCCGCGTTCATCCATGACCATCTGGGGCTTGAGGAGTTCGAGTTGCAGGCGGACAGGGCGCAGTTCCTCGCGCGTCATGAAATCGGGGTCGGCAAAGGCCAGCCGATAGGCGGGGGCGCGGGTCTGGGCGGTTTCGGGGATGCGGTCCGCGGCGGCGATGTCTTGCGTGCTGTCGCGGAACGGATGGCTTCTGCCGTCGTCGGTCATCTGCTGCCCTGCTTTTGCCTTTGGGGGTGCGGCCCCGGAGTGGTGATGCGGCGCGCCCTGGTTTGGTTGCGCGGCGGTCTGCCAAGGCTTATAGGCTAGCCCCGACAGGTCCAACCGAAAAGGGTGCCCCATGCTGCAACATGCCGATCTTGAGAAAGCCATCGAAGCCGCATGGGAGGCCCGCGACGGGATTACCCCCGCGACCAAAGGCGAGGCGCGCGATGCCATTGAGGCCACGCTTTCGGCGCTGGATACGGGAAAGTTGCGGGTTGCCGAACGGCAGGCCGATGGCCAGTGGCAGGTGCATCAATGGGCGAAGAAGGCGGTCCTTCTGGGCTTTCGCCTGAAGGATATGGAGGTCCATTCCGGCGGGCCGCAGGGTGGCGGCTGGTGGGACAAGGTGGACAGCAAGTTCCACGGCTGGGGCCCGGATCAGTGGCGCGCGGCAGGGTTCCGCGCGGTGCCAAACTGCGTGGTGCGGCGGTCTGCCTTTATTGCCAAGGGCGTGGTTCTGATGCCGTCCTTCGTGAACCTTGGGGCCTATGTGGATGAAGGCACGATGGTCGATACCTGGGCCACGGTTGGGTCTTGCGCG
>JALOTC010000069.1 GCA_025458085.1 Cypionkella sp.
ATCCTCGCCGTGGGCCTGCCGCCCGATTTCGCCCCCTCCCACAGCCCCGACTTCCGCCCCGTGCCGGGCCAAGAAACAGCGGAAGAAATCACCGCCCGCGCGGTCGCCGCAGGGGCCTTTGTCGCCATCGCCCATCCACAATGGTCGGGCCTGACCGAGGCGGACGGGCGCAGCGTGCCTTCCGCCCATGCAGTGGAAATCTACAACCACGGCTGCGCGATGGGCTGCGACCGTCCCGATGGCGCAGTTCTGGCCGACCTCCTCCTGACCGAAGGACGCCGCCTGACGCTCATCGCCACCGATGATGCGCATTTCAGCGAGCCGGACCATTTCGGCGGCTGGGTCATGGTGAAAGCCACCGAAAACACGCCCGAGGCACTGCTTGCCGCGCTCAAACGCGGCGATTTCTATTCCAGCCAGGGGCCAGAATTGCGCGACGTGCATCTGACCGGCGACCATATCGAGGTCAGCTCCAGCGCCGTCGCCTCTGTCATCGTCATGGGCCGTGGCACGGGGGCCAAGGCGGTGCATGGCCACTCCATGACCCATGCCCGCATCCCGCTTGACCGGCTGAGCGACAGCCCATGGCTGCGCGTGGCGGTGATCGACGCGGCAGGCAAGCGGGCGTGGTCCAACCCGATCTGGCGATCCTAACCAAACAGGAAAAAAGGGGGCGCTGCCCCCTCGCCCCTGCGGGGCTCACCCCCGGAGTATTTTTGCCAAGATGAAGGAACCCCGTGCTTCATCTTGGTCCAAATACTCCGGGGGAGTCTGGCCGCGGCAGCGGGCAGCGGGGGCAGCGCCCCCCAAAGCAAAGGGCATGCCCGGCCCTTTCGGGCCGGGCACCGCAATGTGAACGCAGAGGAAAGATCAGCGCGCCGCCGTCACCGCGCGCCCGGTCAGCACCTTGACAAGATTGGCGCGGTAAGCCGCCGTGCCATGCAGGTCGCTGATCATGCCATCCGCATCAACCGTCAGCCCCGCAATCGCCTTGGCCGAGAAATCGGCAGACAGCGCCGCCTCGGCCTCCGCCCAGCGGAACACGCCATCATTCGACGCCCCCGTGACCGCGACCCGCACGCCATCCTTGAACTTGGCGACAAAGACGCCAGTCAGGGCAAAGCGGCTGGCGGGCTGGTTGAACTTCACATAGGCCGCCTTTTCCGGGATCGGAAAGACAACGCTGGTGACGATCTCGCCCTCTTCCAAGGCGGTGGTGAACATGCCTTGGAAGTAATCATCCGCCGCGATCTTGCGCCGGTTCGTCACCACAGTCGCCCCTGATCCCAGCACGGCAGAGGGGTAGCAGGCCGCCGGGTCATTATTGGCGATCGACCCGCCAATCGTGCCCCGGTTGCGCACCGCAGGATCGCCGATGCCACCGGCAAGCGCCGCCAGCGCCGGGTAATGCGCGGCCGCATCGCGCGCCACCACCGCATGCGGCGTGGCGGCCCCGATATGCAGGCCCCCCTCGCCCATGCAGACGCCCTGCATCTCGGCAATGCCGGTCAGACTGACCAGAGTGACCGGCGCGGCCAGACGCTGCTTCATCGTGGGGATCAGCGTCTGCCCGCCCGAAAGCGCCTGCGCGCCCTCGGCCGACAGGGCCTTCACCGCCTCGGCAATGGTGGAGGGTTTCGTGAAATCAAAGTTATGCATGGTGTTCCCTCCCGATCAGCCGTTGATCGCCTGCCACACCCGATGGGGTGAGACGGGCATGTCGATATGCGTCACATGGGTCATCCCGCCCCGATGCAGGGCGTCGATCACCGCATTGACCACCGCAGGCGGGGTGCCAATCGCGCCCGCCTCGCCGCAGCCCTTTACCCCCAGCGGGTTATGGGTGCAGGGCGTGGAACAGGAATGATCCACCGTGTAGAACGGCACATCATCGGCGCGCGGCATGGCGTAATCCATGAAGGACCCGGTCAGAAGCTGGCCGTTTTCATCATAGCTCGTGTTTTCACACAGGGCTTGGCCAATGCCTTGGCCCACACCGCCGTGTACCTGGCCTTCGACAATCATCGGGTTCATCACATTCCCGAAGTCATCCGCCGCGGTAAAGGCCACCACATCCACCTTGCCGGTGTCCGGGTCCACCTCCACCTCGCAGATATAGGCCCCGGCCGGATAGGTGAAGTTGCCCGGATCATAGAAGGCGGTTTCCTCCAGCCCCGGCTCCAAGGTCTCCAGCGGATAGTTATGCGGCACGTAAGCCGAGAAGGCGATCTCGCCAAAGGTCTTGGCCTTGTCCGTCCCCGCCACGCTGAACTTGCCATCGGCGAAGGAAATATCCTCCTCTGCCGCTTCCAGCATATGGGCCGCGATCTTCTTGCCCTTGGCGATGATCTTATCCACCGCCTTGTTCATGGCTGACCCACAGACAGCGAGCGAGCGTGAGCCATAGGACCCCATCCCGAAGGGAATCTTCGACGTATCGCCATGCACGATTTCCACCGAGGACTCAGGGATCCCCAACCGCTCCGCCACGATCTGCGCGAAAACGGTTTCATGCCCCTGCCCGTGGCTATGCGCCCCGGTCATCACGCTGATATTGCCGGTGGCATTCACCCGCACGGTCGCCGCGTCATAAAGCCCAACGCGAGAGCCGAGCACCCCAACCAGATGGCTTGGCGCAATCCCGCAAGCTTCGATCCAGGTGGAAAGCCCCATGCCGCGCAACTTGCCGCGGGCCTTGGACTCCGCCGCCCGCTTCTCGAACCCGGCGACATTGCCAAGCTCAATCGCCTTGTCCAGCGTCGCCTGATAATTGCCCGTGTCATAGACCAGACCCACCGGGGTGGTATAGGGGAACTGATCGGGCGTCAGCAGGTTCTTGCGGCGCACCTCGAACGGGTCAAGGTTCAACTCGCGGCACATCTTATCGATCACCCGCTCAAGGCTATAGGTCGCCTCCGGCCGCCCAGCGCCGCGATAGGCATCGACCGGCGCGGTATTGGTGAACACCGCCTTCACGTTCACATAGACATGCGGCACCTTGTAAGGCCCCGCCATCAGCGTGCCATGCAGGAAGGTCGGCGTCGCGGTCGAGAAGTTCGACAGATACGCCCCCACATTGGCCAAAGTCTCGGTCCGGATGGCGAGGATTTCGCCCTCCTTCGTGCAGCCAAGCTCGATCTTTGTCACATGGTCGCGCCCATGCGCATCCGACAAGAAGCTTTCCGTCCGCTCCGCCGTCCAGCGCACGGGACGGCCCAGCTTCTTGGCCGCAGCCAGAACCAGCGCCTCCTCGCCATAGTGATAGATTTTCGACCCAAAGCCGCCGCCCACATCAGGGGCCACGACCGTCAGCTTGTTTTCCGGAATCCCCATCACGAAAGCCGCAACCAACAGGCGCGTCAGATGCGGGTTCTGGCTGGTCGTCGTCAGCTTATAATCGCCCGTGCCGGGGTTATATTCGCCAATGCTCGCGCGCGGCTCCATCGCATTGGGGACAAGGCGGTTGTTCACCAACTCCAGCGTCACCACATGGGGCGCGGCCTTCATCGCCGCATCCACCGCCGCGCGATTATCCTCGATCCAACCCCAGTCAAAGCACAGGTTATCGGGGATCTCATCATGCACGCGGTTGCCGGCATCGGCCACAGCCGCCTTCATATCCACGATCGCAGGCAATTCCTCGATCTCGGTATCCGCCGCCAATTGTTCGGCGGCATCCTTCGCCTGCTGATAGGTCTCGGCAATCACCGCAGCATAGGCATCGCCCACATGGCGCACCTTGCCATGCGCGAGCACCGGGCGCTTGGGTTCGCGCATCGGCGTGCCATCGCGGCTGTTGATCAACCAGCCCGCGGGGTTCCCGCCCACGGCGGCGAAATCCTCGCCCGTGAACACGGCCAGAACCCCCGGCATCGCGGCGGCGGCACTGGTGTCGATCCGCACAATCCGGCCATGCGCCACGGTCGAGCGCACCATGACCGCATGGGCCTGCGCATGCAGGCTCACGTCATCGGTATAAAGCCCCTTCCCCGTCAGGAAGCGAACATCTTCGCGGCGCTTGGACGATGCGCCAATCCCGGTATCTTTCGGCATCTGATCCCCCCTTATTCCGCAGCCACGGCAGGCACATCCTGCCCCGAGGCAGCCAGCACCGCCTTGATGATGTTATGGTACCCCGTGCAGCGGCAGATATTGCCCTCAAGGTAATGGCGCACCTCCGCCTCCGAAGGCTTGGGGTTCTCCGCCAGCAGCGCGGCGGAGGACATCACCATCCCCGGCGTGCAGAAGCCGCATTGCAGCCCGTGATGATCTTGGAACGCCTGCTGGATCACCGAAAGCGATCCATCGGCATTGGCCATGCCCTCAATCGTGCGCACCTCTGCGCCTTCCAGATCGGCGGCAAAAACGGTGCAGGATTTCACGGCCTTGCCATTCACATGCACGACACAGGCGCCACATTGGCTGGTATCACAGCCCACATGGGTCCCGGTCAGGCCAAGGCCTTCGCGCAGATAATTGACCAGAAGCGTCCGGCCCTCTGCCTCGGCCGAGACGGCTTTGCCGTTCACGGTCATCGTGACTTTCGTCATGGGGTTCCTCCCTTGGATATCCCTAGGTATCAGTCTTTTCTCTCGCGCGGGTTCAGCTGATCAGCCGCTTGAACCAACCCTTTTTCTGTCCACTTTCCCCGCCTTCGCCGCTTTCGGCAAGGCTTTCATCACCCTCTGCCGGGCCTTCCACGGCCTCTTGAAAGCGTGTGAAGAAATCATCGGCCATCTTCTTGGCAAAACCGTCGATGATGCGGCTGCCAAGCTGCGCGAGCTTGCCGCCCACATGGGCCTCGACCTCATAGCTCAGCCTGGTGCCCGCCTCGACAGGCTCCAGCATCACCTTGGCCCCGCCCTTGGCAAAGCCCGCAGGCCCGCCCTTGCCTTCGCCGCTGATCGTGACCTGCCGCCCTTCGATGATATCGGACAGCGTCACCGCCCCCTTGAAGGTCGCCTTCACCGGGCCGACCTTCTGGGTCACACTCGCCTCGAATCCCTCCGCAGGGCTCCCCGTCACCTCGGTGCAGCCGGGAATACACTCCCGCAGAACCTCCGGGTTCAGGATCGCGGCCCAGACCGCCTCCGGGCTTGCCTTGATTTCACGGCTGTCTGACATCTGCATGGCGGGGTCCTCCTTGCCGCGCAGATTAGGGGCGCAGGCCGCCCTCGGCTATGGAACATTGGTCGTAGTCGGCCAAAGCTGCGGGAAACAGCGGTCAGACCGCGCGCCCCGCGCCGGCCCCCGGGGGTTTCACACCCCCGGACCCCCGTGGGATATTTGGAAACAGGCGAAGACGGCAGGGGTTTTCCTTGCCTTCGGCCGTGGGATGTGGCGGCTTGGGCAAGGGACGGGAAGGGAGGGCCGCATGACATTACTCGATCTCTCGGCAAGCGAGCTGTCGCGCCTCATCCATTCCCGCGCGGTCAAACCCTCCGAGGTGATGGACGCTCATCTGGCCCGCACCACTGCGCGGAACGGGGCGATCAATGCCATCGTCTCCGCCCCCGATCCGGACCGGCTGATGGCCGAGGCGCGGGCGAAAGACGATCTTGCGCCGCAAGGTTTCCTCCACGGCCTGCCGATCGCTGTGAAGGACCTCGTCGCCGTGCGCGGCCTGCGCTGCACTTGGGGCTCGCCCCTCTTTGCCGATTTCATCGCACCGGGCGATGATCTGATCGCAAAGCGGATGCGGGCGGCAGGGGCGATCTTTACCGGCAAGACCAATACCCCCGAATGGGGCCATGGCAGCCACAGCTTCAACCCCGTCCATGGCGTGACGCTAAACCCCTATGACCGCAGCCGCAGCGCAGGCGGCTCTTCGGGCGGGGCGGCGGCGGCCTTGGCTGCGCGCCTGGTCCCCCTCGCCGATGGCAGCGACATGATGGGATCCCTGCGCAACCCCGCCGCCTTCTGCAATGTCTATGGCTTTCGCCCGACATGGGGCCTCGTCCCCAGCGATGCCCAAGGCGACACCCATATGGCCACGCTGGCCACCGAAGGCCCGATGGCCCGCAGCGTTCAAGACATCGCGCGGTTTCTGGAGGTTCTGGCAGGCGAAAACCCCACCGTCCCCTTCCCCCGCCCCGCCGAACCCTTCGGCGACCTGCTCCAGACCGATCTGCGCGGCAAACGCATCGGCTGGCTCGCTGATTGGGGCGGGGCCTATCCTTGCGAACCGGGCATCCTTGACCTGTGCGAAACGGCCCTGAAGGTGCTGGAGGATCAGGGCGCGATCATCGACCCCCTCGCCCCGCCCTTCCCGGCAAGCGAGCTTTGGCAAAGCTGGCTCACGCTTCGCGCCTTTCTCAATGCCGGGGGGAAGGCCGCGCTTTATGATGACCCCCATCTGCGCGCCCAACTCAAACCCGAAACGCTCTGGGAAATCGAACAGGGCCAAGGGCTCAGCGCCGCCCAAGTCTATGCCGCCAGCGTCACCCGCTCGCGCTGGTATGCCCGCGCGGCCCAGCTTTTCCGCAGCTATGACGCGCTGATCATGCCCTCGGCCCAGGTCTGGCCCTTCCCCGCCGCATGGCGCTGGCCCGAGGCGATCAATGGCCGCGCGATGGACACCTACCACCGCTGGATGGAGGTGGTCGTCCCCGTGAGCCTCATCGGCCTGCCAAGCCTTGCCGTCCCCTGCGGCTTTGGCCCGAACGGCCTACCGATGGGGATGCAGATCATCGGCCCCGCCGGGGCAGATGCCCGCATCCTCGCCATCGGCCACAGCTACCACCTTGCGACCGATTGGCCCGGCCAAAGCCCGCCACCCCTCCCCTGATCCTTATGGACGCGCGCGCATGTTTGCGCTAACACCACCCCAACGACCACCCCAACGACTACCCCGGAATGACAGCAAGGACCCCGCCATGACCCCCGCCGCACAATCCGCCCTCGCGCTTCAGGTCTGCCAACTGGCCCCCGTTGTCCCGGTTCTGGTGATCGACGATTTGGCCCATGCGAGGCCGCTGGCCGAGGCGCTGGTCAAAGGCGGCCTGCCTGCGCTCGAAGTCACCCTCCGCACGCCCTGCGCGCTCGATGCCATCCGCGCCATGGCCGAGGTGCCGGGGGGCCGCGTCGGCGCAGGCACGCTCCTGACCCGCGCCGATGTGAAAGCCGCCAAGGAGGCAGGCGCCACCTTCGGCGTCTCCCCCGGATCGACACCCGCGCTGATCGAGGCCGCTTGCGAATTCGACCTGCCGCTTCTGCCCGGCGCGGTCACCGCATCCGAGGTCATGGCGCTCTTGGAACAGGGCTATACGGTGCAGAAATTCTTCCCCGCCGAACAATCGGGCGGCGCGGCCTTCCTCAAATCCATCGGCTCGCCCCTGCCCCAAGTGCGCTTTTGCCCCACGGGCGGCATCGGGCTGAAAACCGCCCCCGATTACCTCGCGCTGAAAAACATCCTCTGCGTCGGCGGCTCTTGGGTCGCACCCAAAGAGGCGATGGTCGCAGGCGACTGGGCACGCATCACCACGCTCGCGGCTGAGGCCGCAGCCCTCTCCCGCGCCTGAAGGTTCAGCCCGCGACCCGCGCCGCGCGCCCGCCCCTCCGGCGTGGCGCCTCTGCCGGCACCAAAGCCTCGTGCAGCACCCGGCTCATCGGATGGTCAGGTGCAGGAAGCGCATAATGGGCGATCAGCGCCCGCAAGGCATCCGCCACATTCCCCCCGACGGGCAGGCTCAGCGCCCAGTCCATGAAAATGGACCGGCACTCGGCATAGGTGATCCCCTCGATCCGATAGCTCTCGCGGACCAACCCCTTCGGATCCGCCTCTGTCAGCAGCATCGCGCGCCTCCCCATGGATCAGCCCCCCTGCATCTGGGCCACAATCACCCCTTCGGCAAGGGCCACCCGCGCCGCCAACGCCGCAGACAGGGCCTCGGCACTCTCGGCCTCCGTCTCGCGCAGCACAAACCCGCGCCCCCCCTCGCCCAAAGCCGCCAGATCCAGCGCGCCCTCGGTCAACAGCCGCGCCGCGCATTGCACCTGCCACAACAGCGTATAGGCCGCGCGCAGCGCCTGCTGGTCTGCGGACGACAGGCCGCATTTCGCCCCCGCCATGATCTGCCGCTCCACGCCCCGCGCGGGGCTTCCCGTCAACAGCGCACACATCTCGGCGCAAAGCTCGATATCCATAAGCCGACCGGGGCCGTTCTTCGCCTCCCATGGCCCTGTCGCGGGCTTGGCCGCCTGAAGCCTCTCGCGCATCGCCGCCACATCGGCGCGCACCTTGGCCCCCTCCGCCCCCTTGCGCGCCAAAAGATCGCGCCGAAACGCCTCCACCTCGCCCGCAAGGCTCGCCTCCCCCGCCAGCACCCGCGCGCGGGTCAAGGCCAGATGCTCCCAGGTCCAGGCTTCTGTCTCCTGATAGCTGGTGAAACTCTGCAAACTTGTGGCCACCGGCCCCTGCCGGCCCGAAGGGCGCAGCCGCATATCCACCTCGTAAAGCCGCCCCTCCGGCATCTGCGCGGTCAGCGCCGTCACCATCGCCTGCGTCAGCCGCGCATAATAGGGACGCGTGGCAAGGGGCTTCGGGCCAGCCGACTCCTCCACCCCCTCCGCATCATAAATCACGATCAGATCAAGGTCAGACCCGGCATTAAGCCGCGCCGCCCCCAGCGAGCCCATGCCCACGACCACAGCCCCGCGCCCCGGCGGCGGGCCATGGCGGCGCGCGAATTCGGCCAGAACCACAGGCCACAGCGCCGCCACCACCGCCTCGGCCAGATCGGCATAGCTCTTGCCCGCCTCCAAAGCATCGATCAGCCCGCGCAGGTGATGCACCCCCAGCCGGAAATGCCATTCCTTCATCCAGCGCCGCGCGGTATCGAGCTTTTTCTCATAATCCGCCACATCGCCGATCACCCGGGCCAGATCATCGCGCAAGGCCGCCATACCGGGCCAAGGCGTCCAGAAACTGCCCCCGATCACCGCATCCAAGACACTCGCATTGCGCGCCAGATACCGCGCAAGGGGCGGCGCAGTCCCCGCAATATCCACCAAGAGTTCGATCAGCGTTGGATTGGCCTCGAACAGGGCAAAGATCTGCACCCCCGCAGGCAGCCCCGCCAGAAACCCATCCAGCGCCAAAAGCGCCTCGTCCGGATTCGCCGCCCGCGCCAATTCCTTCAGGAACCGGGGCCGCAAGCGGCGGAAAATCGCCTGCGCCCGGTCGCTTTTCAACGCGGGGTAAGTCTCCCACCGCGCCACAATCTCGCGCGCCGTGTCGGAAAGCTCCGGCCCCGCCTCGGCCTCGGCGGGTGCAAAAAAGCCTTCCGTCAACCGATCCGTCCTGTGCAACCGATCCAGCAGCCCCGCGCGAAAATCCGCGTCATCCTGCCCGCAAAAGGCCGCGATCCGCGCCACGCCCTCGGCGGTGGTGGGCATCGTATGGGTCTGGGCATCGCCCACCATTTGCAGCCGATGCTCCACCTCCCGATGCGCGCGGTAAAGCGTGGTCAGTTCCGCCGCCACCTCCGCCGGAATCCAGCCCTTCGCCGCCAGCGCGGCCAAGCCGCCCACCGTTGTCCGGTCGCGCAACTCCGGGTCGCGCCCGCCCGCGATCAACTGGCGCGTCTGGGTAAAGAATTCGATTTCCCGAATCCCCCCCGCGCCCAGTTTCATATTGTGGCCTTCCACCGTGATCGGCCCATGCAGCCCCCGGTGGTCGCGAATCCGCAGCCGCATGTCATGGGCATCCTGAATCGCCACAAAATCCAGATGCTTGCGCCAGACAAAGGGGGTCAGCGCCTTCAGGAACCGCTCCCCCGCCGCGATATCGCCCCCGCAGGCCCGTGCCTTGATATAGGCCGCGCGCTCCCATGTCCGCCCCTCGGCCTCATAATAGGCATAGGCCCCCGCCATCGGAATACAGACAGGCGTCACGCTCGCATCGGGCCGAAGCCGCAGATCGGTGCGAAACACATAGCCCTCATCCGTCAGGTCTTGCAGCAAAGCCGTCATCCGCCGCGTCACCCGGATGAAAGACGCCCGCGCCTCCTGTTCCTCGCCCGGATAACGGGTTTCGTCGAACAGGCAGATCAGGTCGATGTCCGAGGAATAGTTCAACTCCCCCGCCCCCATCTTCCCCATGGCCAGCGCCACCATACCCCCCGCCGTCTCGGCATCCTCGGGCACCGCGCCCGGCAATTTGCCACGCCGAATCTCCTCAGCGACAAGGCGCTTCAATGACAGGTCCACGGCAGCATCGGCCAAAAGGGTCAGCGTCCCCGTCACCTCCTCCAAAGGCCAGATGCCGCCCGCATCGCAAACCCCCGCCAAAAGCGCGAGCCGGCGCTTCGCGACCCGCAGCCCCGCGCCAAGCTCATCGACCGAAAGCGCTGTCAACCGCGCCAGTTCCGCAGCCCGCGCCGCCTCCGGCCCCTCGGCCACAGCCTCCCGCAGCCATGCCGCCTCTCGCCCCATATGGCCGCGCAAAAACGGGCTGCACCCCGCTACGCCTGCCAACAACCCCGCCACCTCCGGCCCCAGATCGGCACCCGGCGGCGGCGTCAAAGGGGATGGGCTCTCGGGTGATGCGGGGGGCAAGGGCATGGGTCATGGGGCCAGATCACCCGCTTTGCCCCGGCGCGTCAATGCGGCGCGCAAGGCCCCTTGCGCCATGCACCGCCCCCGGCCATCCTGCGCGGCCATAAAACGGGGAACCTCAAGAGCAACCATGTCCAAAAGCCTCGCCCGCGTCAAAGCCGCCCTCGCCGCCGCAGGTCTGACCACGGATATCCTCGAGATGTCCGCCGAAACCCGCACCGCCCCCCAAGCCGCCCATGCGGCAGGCTGCGCGCTGGACCAGATCGCCAAGTCGATCCTCTTTCAGGGGGCAAGCGGGCGGCTCTACCTCTTCCTCACCGCAGGCGGCAATCAGGTCGACCCCGCCCGCGCCACTGCGCTTGCAGGCGAGCCGCTCCACCGCGCCGATGCGGATACCGTCCGCGCGGTCACAGGCTTTGCCATCGGCGGCGTCGCCCCCCTCGGCCACCTCACCCCCAGCCCCGTGTTCATGGACCCCCGCCTGATGGATTTCCCCACCATCTGGGCCGCCGCAGGCACCCCGCGCCACATCTTCCCCTGCGCCCCCGCAGACCTCCACCGCGCCACAGCCGCCACCCTCGCCCCCTTCACCACACCGGCTTGACGCGAAACATACCGCAGGGTATCTCATAAAGATACCCAGGGGTATCTTTCATGTCCACCGCCCACCGCCGCCCCAAAACGCCCGAAGATACCCGCCGCGCGCTGATCGACGCGGCGCTCCGCCTCGCCTTGGCCCAGGGCTTGGGCGCCCTCACCCTCCCCGCTGTCGCCACCGCCGCAGGCGTCACCAAAGGCGCGGTCTTTCACCACTTCGGCTCGCGCCAAGGGCTGATCGATACCGTCTGCACCGCCCTCCTCGCCCGCATGGATGCCGAACTTGACGCAGCACTTGCCCAAGACACAGGCGGCCACGGCACCTTCACCCGCGCCTACCTCACCTGCACCTTCCGCCCCAAGGGCGACGCCTCGCCGTGGTCCAGCCTCTCGCTTTCCGCCATCACCGACGCGGGCCTCGCCCGCATCTGGGCCGATTGGATGGCCGCGCGCCTGTCGCGCCACGCCGCGACAGACTCAGGCCCCGCCCTCGAACTCCTCCGCCTCGCGGCAGATGGCTGGTGGCTCGCCAATCTCCAAGGCCAAAAGGCAGAGACCCGCACCCCGCCCGAGGCCATGCTCGCCCGCCTCCTTTCCCTGACCCAACAGCACGGCTGATCCGCGCTCGCCATCGCCTTCGAGGTCGCAGGCACCTCGCTCCTCAAAACCACCGCAGGCTTCACCCGCCCCCTGCCCACCCTCGCCGTCGCCATCAGCTATGGCGCGGCGATCTGGCTGCTGGCGCTGACCGTCAAGGTGCTGCCCGTGGGCATCGTCTATGCGCTCTGGTCCGGCATGGGGATCGTGCTCATCGCCTCCATCGGCTGGGCCTTCCTCGGGCAGCGGCTCGACGCTTGGGCCATCCTCGGCCTCGGCCTCATCCTCGCGGGCGTGGTCGTCATCAACACCCTGTCGAAATCCGTCCCGCACGGCTGATGTAAATATCTTTCACATCACCCCTTGCAGAGCCGCCCACCCCCTCCCATCTTCCCCATGTGAAAGCCATTCACATAACCCCGGAAGGAGGGATGCCATGACCACAACCCCCGTTTACCCCCCAGCCCCCGCGCGCGGCGCATCGGGCCTTCTGGGGGGCGTCACAGCTCGCCTGCGCAGCGTAGAGGCATGGCTGGATGCCAAGGGCCGCTACGCCTGGATCACCGCGATGGTGCTGGGCTTCATCGCCTTCTGGCCCATCGGCCTGTTCCTCGTCGCCTATATCACCTTCACCAACCGCTGGAGCAAATCCGCCATGTTCGGAACCCCCGCCACCCGCAGCGCCGCCCGCGACTGGGCCACGACCGGCACCGTCCTGCGCCCCTCGGGCAACACCGCCTTTGATGCCTACAAGGCCGAAACGCTCCGCCGTCTGGAAGAAGAACAGCAAGCCTTCGAAGCCTTCCTGGAGCGTCTGCGCGCCGCCAAGGACAAATCCGAATTCGATGCCTTCATGGAAGACCGCAGCCGCGGCGCCAAGCCGGTCGCAACCGAAGATACCCGCAGCGAAACCTGATCCCATCAGGGGGGGGCCAGCCCGTCTGGCGCCCCCTTTCCCTCGCCCGATAGGCTTCACCCATGTCCTCCCTCCTGTCAGACCCGACCGCCGCCATGCAACCCGACCCGATCCGCCATGCCGAGTTTTACGAAGGCATCCTCTTCAAGCGCTTCATGGCCTGGGTCTTTGACCTCGTGCTGATCGCGCTGCTGACCGCTTTGGTCGTGCCTTTCACCGCCTTCACCGCATTGTTCTTCTTGCCGGTGCTCTTTCTGGTGATCGGCTTTCTCTACCGCTGGGTCACGCTCTCGGGCCGGTCGGCCACATGGGGCATGCGCATCCTGCGCATCGAATTCTGCGACCGTCAGGGCCAGCGGTTCGACACCGGCACCGCACTGATCTGGACAGTGGGCTATACGCTCTCCATGGCCTTTCTCCTGCCGCAACTCCTCTCCATCGCGCTCATGTTCCTCTCGCAGCGCCGGCAGGGCCTGACCGATCACCTCCTCGGCTCGGTCGCGATCAACAGCCCCGCCCGCCGCTAAGGCGGGGCGACAGCCCCCGCCCCAATCGCCTGAAACTCTAACAAAAGCCGTGGCAAATCCGTTCTTGGCGGAAGCCGCGGCGCTTGCTAACGTGAGCGTTGCCAGTTTCCGGTCAGGTCATGCGCCATACGCTTCCCATAGCGCCCCAGTTTTACGTGACGGCTCCCCAGCCCTGCCCCTATCTCGAGGGGCGGATGGAAAGAAAGCTGTTCACCGCGCTTCAGGGCGAACATGCGCAACGCCTGAACGATACGCTCTCCAAACAAGGCTTCCGGCGCAGCCAGAACGTCCTCTACCGCCCCTCCTGCGCCGAATGTTCCGCCTGCCTCTCGGCCCGCATCCGCGTGGCCGATTTCGAACCGAACCGCGCCCAACGCCGGGTGATGAAACGCGCCAGCGACCTGCGCCGCAACGCGACCTCCCCTTGGGCGACCGAAGATCAATTCACCCTCTTCCGCCGCTATCTCGATGCGCGCCACGCCGATGGCGGCATGGCCGATATGGATATTTTCGAATTCGCCGCGATGATCGAAGAAACCCCGATCAAAAGCCGCGTGATCGAATATTCCCGCCCCGCCGGGCCAGAGGAGACGGGCCGCCCCCTCGCCGCCGTCTGCCTGACCGATGTGTTCGATGATGGGCTGAGCATGGTCTATTCCTTTTACGACCCTTCCCTCACCGCGCTCAGCCTCGGCACCTATGTGATCCTCGACCATATCGCCATCGCGCGCGAGGCGGGCCTGCCTTACGTCTACCTCGGCTATTGGGTGCCGGGCAGCCGCAAGATGGGCTACAAGGCCGGGTTCTCCGCGCTCGAAATCTACAAGGGCGGCCAATGGCAGGATATCGGCGATCCCGCCGATCACCGCGCCGAATTGCACCCCCTGTCGATGGACCCGATCGCCGAACAGGTGGCCCGCATCAGCCTGCCCGAAGCGCGGACAGGCCGCGACTGATCCCCCTTCCTCTCCGATCCTCTCTCTCCGATCAGCCCTGTCCGATCAGCCCTGTCCGATCAGCCCTGTCCGATCAGCCCTGTCCGCCGCGCGCCAAGGCCGCGCCCTTTGGCCTTGGTTCCTGCCCGCGCGCGTCTGTACGGGGGGTGTACAGGGGGTGTACGCAGGGTGACAGGTCTTTTTTCTGGCATTTCATGGCCTTACTACCCGCACAGCACCCCTTGCATGGGCGCACTGGACGCCGCCTCCGCTTTTCCTATATAATCGCTCAACAACTTGCGTGAGGCATGAATGACCATCGAAGCGAAAGTCGAGGGCGCGCCCCTGATCAAGCCCTCCTCGACCGATCACCCCCTCTATGATCAGGTCGTGAATGCCTGCCGCACCGTCTTTGATCCGGAAATTCCGGTCAATATCTATGACCTCGGTCTCGTCTATACCATTGAAATCAGCCCGGAAAACGCGGTTGACATCACCATGACGCTCACCGCGCCGGGCTGTCCCGTCGCGGGCGAAATGCCCGGTTGGGTGGCCGATGCGGTGGAACCTCTGCCGGGCGTGAAGCAGGTGGATGTCCACATGACCTTCGACCCGCCTTGGGGCATGGATATGATGAGCGACGAGGCAAGGCTGGAACTCGGCTTCATGTAACCCCCTCTCCCGCTTGGAAATCTTGTGGGAAAGACCTATCTTAGGGGAAGATGCAAAGGACCCCACCCATGTTCGGTATCCCCGGCAAAGCAGCAGTCACCCTAACCCCTTCCGCCGCCAAGCAAATCTCGCGCCTCATGGCGCGCGATGGCAAACAGGGCCTGCGGATCGGCGTCAAGAAAGGCGGCTGCGCGGGCATGGAATACACCATGGATTATGTTGCCGACGTGAACCCCTTGGATGAGGTGGTGGAACAAGACGGCGCCCGCGTCCTCATCGCCCCGATGGCGCAGATGTTCCTGATCGGCACGGAAATTGACAGGGGCTTTTCCTGAACGGCTGATGGCGCTACCACGGGGCAAACCATCGTGGAGGGGATCATGCGCAAACTGGCCGCCGGCAATTGGAAGATGAACGGCACTGCCGCAAGCTTGGCCGAGGTGCAGGCGCTTCTGACCGCCCATCCCTCCCCCGCCTGCGACATGCTCCTCTGCCCACCCGCAACTCTCCTCTCCCGCATGGCCGACCTCGCCCGTGGCACGGCGCTGCACATCGGCGGGCAGGATTGCCACGCCAAGACCTCCGGCGCGCATACTGGCGACATCTCCGCCGCCATGCTGGCCGATGCCGGGGCAAGCCATGTGATCCTCGGCCATTCCGAGCGCCGCGCCGATCACGGCGAAACCGATGCTGACGTCGCCGCCAAAACCTCTGCTGTTTGGGCCACCGGCCTCATCGCCGTGGTCTGTGTGGGCGAGACAGAGGCCGAGCGGGACGCAGGCCAAACCCTTGATATCATAGGCCGCCAGCTTGCCACCTCGCTGCCCGACGGGGCCACGGCGGCGAATACGGTGGTCGCTTATGAACCCGTCTGGGCCATCGGTACGGGCCGCACGCCCACCCTTTTCGAAATCGCCGAAGTCCACCACTTCCTCCGCGCCCGCCTCACCGCGCGGATCGGGGCAGAGGCGGCAGGGGTGCGTTTGCTCTATGGCGGCTCGGTCAAACCCTCCAACGCGGCCGAGATTTTTGCGGTTCCCCATGTCGATGGTGCCCTCGTCGGCGGGGCAAGCCTCAAGGCCGCCGATTTCGGCGCTATCGTCGCGGCGCTCTCGGCGGCCTGAACGCGGCAGGTCAGGTCGGGAACGGAACAGCCCCAAGGGCAGGCTGCGGGCATGAAGGGCGCATGACGACGACAAGCCCCCTTCCCGCCCCAGGCCCCCTTTTGGGCGCGAACCTTTTGTGCAGCCTCTCCATGTTCGTCTGGGCGGCGGGCCTGCCAGCGGCGGATCTGCTGATCCCCCATGTGCCTGCCTTGCCCCTCACCGGCGCGCGGATGGGGTTGGCGGGGCTGGTCCTTCTGCTGGTCTGGCTGCTGGTCGAAGGGCCAAGCGCCCTTGCCCGCACCCCTTGGCTGCGCGCCATCGGCATCGGCGCGATGATCGCCATGGGCGCCTGGACGCTGATCCTCGGCCAAGGGCTGACCGATGCGGTCACCGTGGCCGTGATCTCTGCCGCGCTGCCCATCGTCGGCATCGCGCTGGAGGTCGCCTTTGATGGCCGCCGCCTGACGCTGGCGCTGATCCTTGGCGTTGCACTCTCCATCTGCGGCGGCGTGGTGGCGCTGGCTGGCAAGGGGTTGGGGCTGGACCTCGGCCTTGGTGCCCTGCTCTGCCTTGCTTCCGTTGTCTTTTTTACCCTCGGCTCGCGCCTGTCCGTCACCGCCCTGCCCGCGCTGACACCGCTTGGCCGCACCGCCGCCACGCTGGCAGGCGCGGGGATCACCAGCATGGCACTGGCCCTTGGCGCGGCGGCGCTTGGCGGGCCGGGGCCAGATTGGGCGATGCTCGGCTGGCGCGAGGCAGGCGCACTGGTGATCTTTGCTGTCCTCGCCATGGGGGTAAGCCAGATCCTCTGGATCAATTCCGTAGGCAGTCTTGGCATTGGCCTCGCCGCGCTCCACATCAACGCGGCCCCCTTTTACGTCATGCTGATCCAACTCGCCTTGGGCGGAAGCTGGAACGGGGCGCAGGCGCTTGGCGCACTGGTGGTGGCCTTTGGCGTGATCGTGGCGCAAGGGATGCTGCCCTTGCGCTGGCTCGGCCTTGGGCGCTAGACCATGCCCATGCAGAGCCTGTCCCAATCCCCGACCGCGCCGGACTTTGTCCAGAACCCCTATCCGTTCTACGAACGCGCCCGCGCCCTTGGCCCGTTCTTTCACTGGCAGGACTATGGGCTGATCTGCACGCCTTCGGCTGCGGCCTGTAGCGCCATTTTCCGCGACCGCCGTTTTGGCCGCGAAATCCCGCCCGAAAAGGCGCAACCCATCGCCCCGCATACTGCGCCCTTCTATGCGGTCGAGGCCCATTCGATGCTGGAGTTGGAGCCGCCACGCCACACGCGCCTGCGCGGCCTTGTGCTGCGCGCCTTCACCTCGCGCCGGATCGCCGCGATGGGGCCGGAAGTGGCGGCCTTGGCGCATCACTTGGTCGATGCCCTGCCCAGCGGCGAGTTTGACCTGATCCGCCAGTTCGCCCAGCCCATTCCGGTGATCGTGATCGCCCGCCTTCTGGGCGTGCCAGAGACGATGGCGGATCAGCTTCTGGCATGGTCCAACGCGATGGTCGGCATGTATCAGGCGCGGCGCACGCATCAGATGGAACTGGACGCCGCAAGCGCCGCCCGCCCGGCGGATGACCTGATCACCCAGTTGATCGCCGCCGAGATGGAGGGGGAGAAGCTTTCGACCGATGAGTTGATCACCACCTGCATCCTGTTGCTGAATGCAGGGCATGAGGCGACCGTTCATTCCATCGGGAACGGGGTGAAACTGCTGTTGGAGCAGAAAACCCCGCCCGAGATGCTGTCGCCCGACCGGATAGAAGGCACGGTGGAAGAAATCCTGCGCCACGACCCGGCGCTTCATATGTTCACCCGCTGGGCCTATGAGGAGGTGGAGGTCATGGGCCACACCTTCCAGTGCATTTCTGCGTGGGTGCGCCGCTTGCACGGCTGGAACTGCAGGTGGCGCTGCCGATCCTGTTTGCCCGCCTGCCGGGCCTGCGGCTGATAGGCAAGCCGCGCTATGCGGATGTTTATCACTTCCACGGGTTGGAACGGTTGATGGTCGCGGGCTGACCTTCAGACCGGAAGAACGGTCGTGGACTTTATCTCTTCCATGCTCAGAAGTGCGGTGACGTTGTAGATTTTCACCTCAGAAATCAGGGCCTGATAGAAGGTGTCATAGGCCCGCGCATTCTTGACCCGTACTTTCAGGATATAGTCGATGTCGCCTGCCAAACGGTGCGCCTCCAGCACTTCGGGGCGGCGGCGCAGCACGTCTAGGAAACGGCGCTGCCAATCGGCCTCATGCTCGCTGGTGCGGATCAGGACGAAGAAGCACGCCTCCAGCCCCAAGGCTTCGGCATCCAGAATGGCGGTCTGCCGGGTGATGACGCCTGCCTCCTTCATCCGGCGGATGCGGTTCCAGACGGGAGTCTTGGAACTGCCCACCTTGCGCGCGATTTCGTCAAGCGACTGGCTGGCATCGGCCTGAAGCTCTGCAAGGATTTTCCGGTCCAGATCGTCCAATTGGGCGGCCATTCGCTGTTTCCCCAAGGTTGCGGAAAGACGG
>JALOTC010000070.1 GCA_025458085.1 Cypionkella sp.
ACGCCGAGGTTGCGGCGGGCGCGGCGGACTTGGCCTTCGTCCCGGCCGGTGAGTTTGGCGAGGCGGGCATCGGTGAAGCCCATCATCTTGAGTTTGCGCAGATCGGCGGCGTTGGTGGGAAGGCCCTGTTTGCGGATTTGCGCCTCTGCCTCGATGATTTCGCGGATGCGGGCGAGGAACCACGGGTCAAAGGCGGTGATGGCGTTGATGTCATCATCGCTAAAGCCGTGGCGCATGGCTTGGGCGATGACGCGGAGGCGGTCTGGCGTGGCTTGGGACAGGGCCTTGGAAATGGCGGCGCGGTCGGGGGCCCCCGAATTCGAAACACCGGGGATGGCGATTTCGTCAAAGCCGGTGAGGCCCGTTTCCATCGACGCGAGCGCCTTTTGCAGCGATTCATGGATGGTGCGGCCAATGGCCATCGCCTCGCCCACCGATTTCATGGCGGTGGTCAGGTTGGGTTCCGAGCCGGGGAATTTCTCGAAGGCGAAGCGGGGGATCTTGGTCACGACATAGTCGATGGAAGGCTCGAACGAGGCGGGCGTGACCTTGGTGATGTCATTGTCCAATTCGTCCAGCGTGTAGCCGATGGCGAGTTTGGCGGCGATTTTGGCGATGGGGAAGCCTGTCGCCTTGGACGCCAGCGCCGAGGAGCGCGAGACGCGGGGGTTCATTTCGATCACGACCATGCGGCCATCGGCAGGGTTGATCGCCCATTGCACGTTGGAGCCGCCGGTTTCCACGCCGATTTCGCGCAGCACGGCGATGGAGCCGTTGCGCATGATCTGGTATTCCTTGTCGGTCAGCGTGAGGGCAGGGGCGACGGTGATCGAGTCGCCCGTATGCACGCCCATCGGATCGACGTTTTCGATGGAGCAGACGATGATGGCGTTGTCGGCGCGGTCGCGGACCACCTCCATCTCATATTCTTTCCAGCCGAGGAGGGATTCATCGACGAGGACTTGGGCCACAGGGCTGGCCTCTAGCCCCGATTTCACGATGGCCTCGTAATCGTCACGGTTATAGGCGACGCCGCCGCCCGTGCCGCCCAGGGTGAAGGCGGGGCGGATGATGGCGGGCAGGCCCACGTATTCCAGCGCGTCGATCGCTTCGCGCACGCCGGCGGCGATGTCATATTTGCCGTTGACCTTGGGCGCGGCGATGATCGTGGCCTTGGGGTTTTCAAGGCCGATGCGGTCCATCGCCTCGCGGAAGAGCTTGCGGTCTTCGGCCATTTCGATGGCTTCGCGCTTGGCCCCGATCAGTTCGACGCCGAATTGGTCGAGCACGCCCATATCGGCGAGTGCGAGTGCCGTGTTCAGGCCCGTCTGGCCGCCCATCGTGGGCAAAAGCGCATCGGGGCGTTCTTTTTCGATGATCTTGGCCACAACCTCGGGCGTGATCGGTTCGATATAGGTGGCATCGGCCAGACCCGGATCGGTCATGATCGTGGCGGGGTTCGAGTTCACGAGGATGACGCGGTAGCCTTCTTCGCGCAGCGCCTTGCAGGCCTGTGCGCCCGAATAGTCGAATTCGCAGGCCTGCCCGATGACGATGGGACCTGCGCCGATGATCATGATGGAGGAGATATCGGTTCTTTTCGGCATGGTCGGTCCCCGCATGCTGTTCGGGATGGGGCTTGCGTGCTAGATCGCGGAACGAAAGGGGGGCCGCGCGCTGTGATCATTTTGGAACATGGGCCGGGGGGGCGGCCTGCGCTTTTTGCCAAGCCGCGGGCGGTTTTCGCGGCGTGGGAGGCGGCGGAGGTTGGCCCTGCGCTGGCGGCGGCCGAGGCTGCGCGGGCGGCGGGCCAATGGGTCGCGGGCAGCATCGCCTATGAGGCGGGGCATGTGTTGGAGCCGAAGCTGAGGGCGAGCCTGAAGGGCGGGCGGCGGGAGCCACTGGTCGCGCTGGCGGCTTTTGACGCGCCCGAGGATGCGGGGGCGGTTTTGGCCGAGGCGCGGGAAGAGGGGCGTGGCGCGCGTCTGGCGCCGCTGGAGCCGCAGGTGGCGCGGGCAGACTATGCGCGGGCCTTTGCCGCGGTGAAAGCCTATATCGCGGCGGGGGATTGTTATCAGATCAACCTGACCTTTCCGATGACCTCGCGCCTGTCGGGGGCCAGGGCGCTGGGCCTTTATGGGGCCTTGCGCGCGGGGCAGGCGGTGGGCTTTGGGGCCTTTGTCGACCTTGGCGTGGGGCCGGTGATCGTGTCGCGGTCGCCCGAGTTGTTCTTTCGGGTCGAGGGCGGGGTGATCGAGAGCCGCCCGATGAAGGGGACCGCGCCGCGCAGCGATGATCCGGTGGAAGATGCGATGCTGGCGGCAAGCCTGCGCGCGAGCGAGAAGGTCAGGGCCGAGAACCTGATGATCGTGGACCTGCTGCGCAATGACATTGCGCGGATGAGCGCGGTGGGCAGTGTGAAAGTGCCGGAGCTGTATCATGTGGAGAGTTTTGCCACGGTGCATCAGATGAGTTCGCGCGTGCAGGGGCGGTTGCTGGCCGGGGCGGGCCTGCCCGAGGTGATGGCGGCGCTGTTTCCCTGTGGGTCGGTGACGGGGGCGCCGAAGATCCGCGCGATGGAGATCATCGCCGAGGTCGAGCCGCATCCGCGCGGGGTCTATTGCGGCGCGATCGGCTGGGCGGGGCCGGATGGGGCGCAATGCTGGAATGTGGGCATTCGCACGCTGCGGCTCTTTGGCGAGGAGGTCTTGCTGAATGTGGGCGGCGGGGTGGTGCAGGATTCCACCGAATCCGGCGAATGGGAGGAGGCGCTATGGAAAGCGCGTTACGCGCAAGCGCTGGTGCGCCGGGGCTGAAGCTGATTGAGACGATGCTTTGGGATGGCGCGGGGGTGCCGCGGCTGCCCCTGCATCTGGCGCGGCTGTCGCGGGGGGCTGCGGCTTTGGGCTGGGCGGACCCTGTGCCTGCGGCGCGGGCGGTCTTGGTTGATGTCAGGCCCGTTGGGCCTGCGCGGTTGCGCCTGACCTATGGCGCGGAGGGCGTGGCGGTGGAGGTGGGGGCCTTGCCACCTGCCAAGGCGGAATGGCGGTTGGGTCTGGCCGCGGCGCGGCTATGGTCGGGCGACCCGTGGCTTGCGATCAAATCCACCCGGCGGGGGGCTTATGATGCGGCGCGGGCGGCGCTGCCCGCGGGCTTGGACGAGGTGATCTTCCTGAACGAACGGGGGGAGGTTTGTGACGGGACGATCACTACGGTGTTTTTCGACCGGGGCGCGGGGATGCGGACGCCGCCTCTCTCCTCGGGCCTGTTGCCGGGTGTGTTGCGGGCGGAACTGGCCTGCCCGGAGGAGGTGCTGCGGGCGGAGGATCTGCCCCGCGTGCGGCTGTGGGTGGGCAATGCCTTGCGGGGGCTGATCGCGGCGCGGTGGTGTGGGTGACGGATCTGGCTTGACGGAAGGGGGCGGATCGGGAAGCGTGGCGGCATGTTTCCGATCCGTGACCATAACCCTTCGGGGCGTGTGCCCTATGTCACCTATGCGCTGATTGCGGCGAATGTGGCGATCTTTCTGTCGTACTGGCTGACGCTGGATGAGCAGGGGCTCTACGTTTTCTTTTACAGCTGGGGGATGGTGCCTGCCTTTATCAGTGACGGTGTGGGGATGGGGGGGCTTTTCACCCATATGTTCCTGCATGGCGGTTGGATGCATCTGGCAGGCAACATGCTGTTTTTGTTCATCTATGGCGACAATATGGAAGGCGAGATGGGGCATGGGCGCTTTGCGCTGTTCTATCTGGCCTCGGGCCTTGCCGCGGCGGGGCTGCAATATGGGGTGGCGCCATGGTCGGAGGTGCCGATGGTCGGGGCCTCGGGCGCGATTGCGGGGGTGATGGGGGGGTATCTGCTGCTGTTTCCCCGCGCGCGGATTGATGTGCTGATCATCATCGTGATCTTTTTCCGGATTTTCCCGGTGCCGGCTTGGGCGGTTCTGGGGCTGTGGTTCGTGTTGCAGGTGTTCAATGGCGCGGTGACGCCCACGGATGGCGGGGGCGTGGCTTACCTTGCGCATATCGGCGGGTTTGTGGCGGGGCTGGTGCTGACATGGCCGCTGTGGCGGCGCCTGGGCGGGCGGGGCTTTTGGGCGCGGACAGAGGGCCATCCGCCACATCCCGAGGCGCGCTATCCGTTGCAGCAGAGTTCCATTCCGAAAGTGCCGCGGCGGTGATGCCGTCGGGCGGGCCGGGCAAGGGGTATTCCACGGGATGTTCCCGCTGACGACGCGCGGGGAGGGCTGTCTGCCCTCCCCGCACCCCTCCCGAGGATATTTGGGAACAGATGAAGGGGGTTTGGCTTAGCGGTCGTTGAGCAGGTTGCGCAGGGGGGCGAAGAGCGGTTCGTTCGCGGCGACCAGCGCGCCATCTTCGAGCGGGTTCTGGTCGTCGCGGATGCCGGAGACGAGGCCGCCTGCCTCGCGCACGAGGAGGGTGCCGGCGGCGATGTCCCAGATGTTGAGTTCGCGTTCCCAGAAGCCGTCAAAGCGACCCGCGGCGACGAAGGCAAGGTCGAGCGAGGCCGAGCCCCAGCGGCGCACGCCCGCGCAGGCGGGCATGAGGTTCGCGAGGTCCCTGAGCGTGGCGGGCAGCGTCTTCTTGGCGCCGAAGGGGACGCCGGTTGCGAAAACGGCCTCACTCAGGCTGCGGCGGCCAGAGACGCGGATGCGGCGGCTGTCGTTGAGCCAAGCGCCTGCGCCTTTTTCGGCCCAGAACATTTCGTCCTTGGCGGGGTCATAGACCACGGCGGAGACGATCTCGCCCTTGTGTTCCAGCGCGATGGAGACGGCCCAATGGGGCATCCCGTGCAGGAAGTTCGTGGTCCCATCCAGCGGATCGACGATCCAGCGGCGGGTCGGGTCGGCCCCTGCGGTTTCGCCCGTTTCCTCGCCCAGCCACCCATAGGTGGGGCGGCCGGTCATCAGGTCTTCCTTGATCAGGCGTTCGGCCTCGCGGTCGGCGCGGCTGACGAAATCGCCGGGACCTTTCGTCGAGACTTGCAGGTTTTCCACCTCGCGGAAGTCTTTCACGAGGCTGCGGCCCGCGCGGCGCGCGGCCTTGATCATCAGGTTCAGGTTGGCGCTGCCCTGCATCGCATCCTCCGGGGTCCGTTCAAAGGCGCTGCCTTACACGGGCGAGGCGCGGAAGGGAAGGGGGAAGGCAGGTGCGCGGCGGGGTGCGCCTTGCGCCGGGTTGTGGCGCATGTGCGGCGATGGACCGGGGGGAGGGTCAACGGCGATGCCGCGGCGGTTTTGCGCTGAGGTGGTGCCTGTGACATCCAGCGACGAAAGGGTGTATCGGGGCCATCCTATGGCAGGAAAATCAGCCATTGGTCTGGCACAGAGGTTGCTGATGGAATTTTTCCACGCGCTTTGATATAGTTATGGTCATAAGGTATAAATGTTTATCGTTTCCCTAATTTTTCCAGAGGTTGAGCGTTTCACGCCTGATATCGCGTGGGGGTGGTATCTGGCGCGATCCTTGCATGGAGCGGACAGTTGAGGACCTGTTCTTCTGAACAGGTCGGGAGTCAATCTGATGGTTCTGGGGCCGGAAAAACGAATGAATGCCATTGTCGAGTGTTTTGCGCTGCCCGACGCCGTGATGGATTCGATTTGTGACATAGCGCGGGAAATTGCAGAGGCTGATAGCGCGGTGCTGGCCGTGCTGGCCGGGCCTGATCTGGTGATCTTTGGCATGTCGTCGAATTGTGATCGATTGGCATCGCGCCGTTTGCCTGTGGAATGGCTGAGCCATGCACAAACGCCTCTGCCCCTGTCCTTGCACAAGGCGACGAGCGACGCGCAGCGCCCGCCGCGGCATTTTTATGAAGGACGCCGTTTCCTGTTCCCGGTCGAGGATGAGCAGGAGGTCCTGGGCTATCTGGTGGTCGGATTTGACGATGCGGCTGCGCCAGAGGTCACGCCGCATCAGAAGCTGGCGCTGGAAAAGCTGTGTCTTGTCGCGAGTTCGCAAATTCTGCACGAAACGCTGTTGGCGCAGACAGCGCGGCGGTTCTTTTCGGCCATCGAGCGCGATAAGCGGTGAGGGTCGGGCGGTGAGGGGTGGGCGGTGAGGGGTGGGGGACCCTGACCTCTGGGCGCAGCGTCAGGGGTTTGGCTTCGGGTAAGGCGAAGGCCGCCCGAAAGCGGGCGGCGACGTTTTGGGGCTGTCAGGGCAAGCTGGGGCATGGCTGTGCCGGTAGGACATGGGCGGCGATGCAGCCCCCGTTATAGCCCCGTCACAGCCGATTCAGCCCCCCGTCAGCCCCCCGTCAGCCCCCATTCTCTGCCCTCGTCACCCGCATTTCGAATGGCCGCAGCTGGCGCAGGTCATGCAGCCTTCGACCATGCGCATGTCATAGCCGCCGCAGGAAGGGCAGGCTTTGCCGCGCGGCGCGCCGATGGCCACGACCTCGGCCTGCGGGTCGGATTTCAGGCCCATGCCTTCGCCCGAAATGAAGCCGATCTCGATCAGATGGCGTTCGATCACCCCGCCGATGGCGGCAAGGATGGAGGGGATGTATTTGCCTTCCATCCAGGCCCCGCCGCGCGGGTCAAAGACGGCCTTCAGCTCTTCGACTACAAAGGATATGTCGCCGCCGCGCCGGAACACGGCGGAAATCATCCGCGTCAGCGCGACGGTCCAGGCGTAATGCTCCATGTTCTTGGAGTTGATGAACACCTCGAACGGGCGGCGGTGGCCTGCGATCACGATGTCATTGACCGTGATGTAGAGCGCATGTTCCGAGCCGGGCCATTTCAGCTTGTAGGTCTGGCCTTCCAGCGCGGCGGGGCGGTCCAGCGGTTCGGACAGGTAGATCACCTCGCCATCGGTCTGCACCGTGGCCGGAGCCTCGGACGGGGTCTTGTCGCTGGTTTCGGAAACCGACAGCACCGACCCTGTCACATCATTCGGGCGATAGGTGGTGCAGCCTTTGCAGCCCTGATCCCAGGCGGCCATATAGACCTCTTTGAAATCATCGAAGCTGATATCTTCGGGGCAGTTGATGGTTTTCGAAATGCTGGAGTCGATCCATTTCTGTGCGGCGGCCTGCATCCGCACGTGATCGAGCGGGGGCAGGGTCTGGGCGTTCACGAAGTAATCGGGCAGGGGGGCATCGCCCTTCTTTTCCCGCCACAGACGCACGGCGTAATCGACCACTTCCTCTTCCGTCCGCGACCCGTCTTTTTGCAGGACCTTGCGCTTGTAGGCATAGGCAAAGACCGGCTCGATCCCCGAGGAGACATTGCCCGCGTAGAGCGAGATCGTGCCTGTCGGCGCGATGGAGGTGAGCAGGGCATTGCGGATGCCATGCGTGCGGATGGCGGCGCGCACATCTTCGTCCATATGGGCGAGGGAGCCGGAGGCGAGGTATTTTTCGGCATCAAACAGCGGGAAGGCGCCCTTTTCCTTGGCCAGATCGACCGAGGCGAGATAGGCCGCCCGTGCGATGGCCTGCATCCAGGCTTCGGTCTGCTCGGCCGCCTCGGCGCTGCCATAGCGCAGGCCCAGCATCAGGAGCGCATCGGCAAGCCCGGTGACGCCAAGGCCGATGCGGCGCTTGGCCTGCGCCTCGGCCAGTTGCTGGGGCAGGGGGAAGCGGCTGGCATCGACGACATTATCCATCATCCGCACGGCCACGCGGACCAGATCGTCGAGCGCCGCCAGATCCATCGCGGCCCCCGGCTCAAAGGCATCGCGCACCAGCGTGGGCAGGTTGATCGACCCCAGAAGGCAGGCGCCATAGGGGGGCAGGGGCTGTTCGCCGCAGGGGTTGGTCGCGGCGATCGTCTCGCAATAGGCGAGGTTGTTCATCGCATTGATGCGGTCGATGAAGATCACGCCCGGTTCCGCAAAATCATAGGTGTTGCGCATGATCCGGTTCCACAGATCGCGCGCTTGCACGGTTTTGTAGACGCGGCCTTCGAAGACGAGTTCCCAGGGCCCATCGGCCTTGACCGCCGCCATGAAGGCATCGGTCACGAGGACCGAGAGGTTGAACATGCGCAGGCGGGCGGGGTCTTTCTTCGCCTCGATGAACTGTTCGATATCAGGATGGTCACAGCGCATGGTGGCCATCATCGCGCCCCGGCGGCTGCCGGCCGACATGATGGTGCGGCACATCGCATCCCAGACATCCATGAAGGAGAGCGGGCCAGAGGCATCGGCGGCGACGCCCTTCACCTCGGCCCCGCGCGGGCGGATGGTGGAAAAGTCATAGCCGATCCCACCGCCCTGTTGCATGGTCAGCGCGGCTTCTTTCAGCGCGTCGAAGATGCCGCCCATGCTATCGGGCACGGTGCCCATGACAAAGCAGTTGAACAGGGTGACGCTGCGCCCGGTGCCTGCGCCGGCGGTGATCCGGCCAGCGGGCAGGTATTTGAAATCCTCCAGCGCGCGGTAGAACCGATCCTCCCACAGGGCGGGGTCCTTTTCCACCTCGGCCAAGGCGCGGGCGATGCGGCGCCATGTATCTTCGACCGTGCCATCGACCGGCGTGCCATCCGCATCCTTGAGCCGATACTTCATATCCCAGATCTGTTCGGCTATGGGCGCGGAAAAACGGGACATGGACGGATCCTTGTATCTGGTGGTCATGGTGGAGGAGTTGCACAAGATAGGCGCATGGGGGCGGAGGGTCAACGCTTGCGGTCGGGCAAAGCGGCCCTATCCTTAGCGCAAATTCTGGGGGCGACTCGTGACCGGCCATATCCATCTGCTGAAGCTTTGCGTCGGGGCTGACAGCATCGACGACCTTGCCCAGTGGCAAGACAGCCAGCGTCCCCGCTGGCCCAAGGGCTGTGCCGTGCATGTGACGCGGATGTGGCCCAAGCGCGAGGCCGAGGTTCTGGGGGGCGGTTCGCTTTACTGGGTCATCAAGGGGGTGATCCTGTGCCGTCAGCGGATTGTCGGGCTGGAGCAGGTGGAGGGCGGCGATGGGATCAGCCGCTGTGCCTTGGTTCTGGATGCCGAGATCATCCGCACCGAGGCGGCTCCGCGCCGCCCGTTCCAGGGCTGGCGCTATCTGGAACCGAAGGACGCTCCGCGTGATCTCTTGCCCGGGCGCGCGCAGGAAGAGCCGCTGCCGCCCGGTCTGGCCGAGGCCTTGGCCGAATTCGGGCTGCGCTGAGGCCCACCCCTCCTTCTTGCATCTGGTCAAGACCGGGCGGGTCGTGGCATCACCTGCGCAGCAAAGGGGGGCAGATGAGCGCGGACTCACGGCGTTATGTGGCCAAGGGCGTGGCCCATCTGGACATTCCGCCAGTGGCGGAGCCTGTCGACGTGACCTTTGTGCTGTTGCCCAAATTCACCATGCTGGCGTTTTCAGCCGCGATCGAGCCGATGCGCATCGCCAATCAGTTGACGGGGCAGATCCTGTTTCGCTGGCAAACGCTGTCGGGGGATGGCCAGCCGGTCGCCTGTTCGAATGGCGTGCCGGTCATGGTGGACGGGGCCTTTCCCGCGGCCCAGCCCGAGGGCATGGTGCTTGTCTGTTCGGGGGTAGAGCCGGAAGAGCAGGTCAGCACGGCGCTGGGCGATTGGCTGCGTGCCTTGTGGCGGCGCGGGCGCACGGTGGGCGGGCTGTGCACCGGGGCCTATGCGCTGGCGCGGGCGGGTATTCTGAAGGACCGGCGGTTTACGCTGCATTGGGAAAACATCACCGGTTTCGCCGAGACTTTTCCCGACCTCTCCGCCGCGCGGCAGGTGTTTTGCATCGACGACCGGATCGTCACTTGCGCCGGGGGCGTTGCGTCGGCGGATTTCATGCTGAAGCTGATCCACGACCGTTTTGGCATGGTGCTGAGCCAAGAGGTGATGAACATGTGCCTTCTGACCGCGCGGCGGACGGAGGCGGATGAACAGACCACCTCGCTTGCCGCGCGTCTGGGCACGCGGCATGAAAAATTGATAGAGGCAGTGGCCTTTCTGGAGGCGCGGATCGAAGAGCCTTTCGATCTGGATGCCTGTGCCGCGCAACTGAAGCTGTCGCGTCGCCAGATTGAACGGCTGTTCAACCGTTATCTGGGCGTGACGCCGGTGCGCTATATGAACGACCTGCGGCTTCAGCGGGGCAGGGCGCTGCTGGCCGAAACCGACATGAGCGTGACCGATGTGGCTATTGCCTGCGGCTATGCCAGTTCCTCTCATTTCTCGAAATCGTTCCGAGCGAAATATGGGTTGTCGCCCTATCGGTTTTCGCATTTCGGAAAGTGATGGGGTTCGGGGGGGGGGGGGCCATACTTTTGGGTAGGTTTTAGGCCCATACCTTTGGGTAGAGTGTTGCGCTTTGGTCATAGCCAACCCGCCAAATCACTGTTAGCCTGATCCTTATAAATAAAAACGAACACCGAGCAGACTAAGGACACAGGCATGGGAACGCGCTTTCGCGGCACGTTTGTCATTTCGTGGTCCCAGACAGAGATCGACGGCCTGAAGGCCGCCCCGCTTGACGTGCTTGCCGTTGGCGCCGCATGGCGCTGGTCCGGCCAGCCGGTGCAGGTGGATGGCGGGAGCGGGGCGCTGATCCTTGAAGGGGCTGAAGGCATTCAAGAGATGCGACGCCGGGCGGCGCGCATGGTGCGCCGTTTGATCGGCGCAGCAGTGACCGGCGCGGCAGCAGATGTGGAGCCCATGACGGAAGCAGAGGCAGAGGATGCTTCTGATCAGGGCTTCATCGTGACGGATGGGCATGAAAGCTGGTCCGTCACGCTGCTGCCCGTGCCCGATACCGGGGCGAGCCTGTTGATGTTCGTCGGCGAATTGCCGCCCCCCGATCAGGATCTTTGGATTGTCCGTGCGGCGGTGGACCGCACCGAAACCGGGGCCAACCCGCGGGAAGGGGGGGGCGTCATCTGTTTTACCCCCGGCACCCGGATCGCCACACCCGAGGGGCTGCGCCTGATCGAGACATTGCGGCCCGGCGATCAGGTTCTGACCCGCGACAATGGTGCGCAGGATATTCTCTGGACCGGGCATCGCCGCATGACGGGGGCACGGCTTTATGCGATGCCGCATCTGCGCCCGATCCGGTTTCGGTCGGGGGCCTTGGGGCAGGACCGCCCCGATGGCGATCTGTTGGTTTCGCCGCAGCATCGGATGCTTTTGACGGGGGCTTCTGCGCGGGCGCTGTTCAATGCGTCTGAAGTTCTGGTGCGTGCGCAGGATTTGCTGAATGACAGCACGGTCTGCGTGGACCATGCGCTGCGCGAGGTGACCTATATCCATCTGCTTTTGGAAGGCCACAATATCCTTTGGGCCAATGGGCTTGAAACCGAGAGCTTTCATCCCGCCAATTGCGCGCTGGAGACGATCGAGGCCGGGCAGCGGGCCGCGCTCTTGGCGCTTTGCCCCGGCATTGATATGAACCCCGCGCGGTATGGGGGGTATGCGCGGCGGAACCTCTCCGCCTCAGAGGCGGCGATCCTGCGTCATGACATGGCCCAGAGCAAGGTGGCCTGAGGGGCGTTGACACCGCGCGTCGGGCCTGTATAAGCCGCATCGTCCCCGGGTAGCCCCCGGGGGCTTTTCTTTGGTGTTGGTGGTCCGCGCAAGCGGAATCCTGTCGCCCCGAGAGGGGAAAGGACAACGCCCTTCACATTCGCCCGTGATCGGGCCTCAAGAAGGAGATCAGCCGTGACCAAGCGCACAGCTGCCAAGTACAAGATCGATCGCCGCATGGGCGAAAACATCTGGGGTCGCGCCAAGTCGCCCCTGAACAAGCGGGAATATGGCCCCGGCCAGCATGGTCAGCGCCGCAAGGGCAAGCTGTCGGACTTCGGGACGCAGCTGCGCGCCAAGCAGAAGCTGAAGGGCTATTACGGCGACCTGACCGA
>JALOTC010000210.1 GCA_025458085.1 Cypionkella sp.
CCGGGCCGGGCATTGGGGTCCAGCGCCACCATCGCCCGCCCCCGCAGGCCAAGCGCCACCTCCGCAATCGCCGCCGCCCCCGGCAGATCGATCAGCGAGATCGAGCCGAACCCCACCACATCGCCCGGCCTTGGTGCCAAAGCCGCCGCCGCATAGCTTGCCCCCCGTGTCGCCGTGCCTTCATTGAAAAACGCATAGCGCGGCTCCCCCGCGACCACATCGACGAAAGCCAAGGTCGCCGGTGCGTCAAGCCGGGGCGCATGGGCCAGATCCACCCCTTCGGCGCGCAGATCCGCCTCCAGCATCTGCCCGAACAGGTCGGTGGACAGCGCCCCCAGAAACCCCACTTCCGCCCCCGCCCGCGCGGCAGCCTTGGCCGCGTTATAGGGCGACCCGCCGCAGCAGGGCGCAAAGGCCCGCCCGCCATCGGGGGCCATCACGGGTACAAAATCAATCAGCGCTTCGCCCAGAAACCACAGCTTCGCCATCCCCGCCCTCCCGCACGCTTTGGATGCGATTGTTTTCCGAAATCAGCAAATGTGTCAAACCCCAAGCCCGTCTCAGCCCGGCGCATGGACCCGAAGGGAGGACACCAAGGTTTCCTTCGACGTCCGCAGATGCGCCCGCGCCGCCGCCTCTGCCGCATCCGCATCGCGGGTAAACAGTGCGGCAATGATCTTCAGATGCTCGCGCAGCGCCGCCTCGTTCCGGTGCCGCTGCATCGTCTTTTCCCAATGGTAATGATAGTTGAAAATCAACCGGATCACCTTCTGAAACTCCGCCACAAAGCGGTTCTGCACGACCGAGTTGATCAGCGCGTGAAACCGCCCGTCCAAGGGGCTGACCTCGCGAAAATCCGTCTCGATCCGGTCGAGCAGGTCCAGATGCTCCCGCCGCATCGCCTCCAAGGCCCCCCACAGCGAATCCTCGCGCGGCAGCCGCGCAAAGACCCGCACCGCCTGCACCTCCAGCAGCAGCCGAAAATCTGAAAGCTCCAGCGCATAATCGGTGGTAAAGCCCAAAAGCCGCCAACCACCGGGGTTGCGCCGCTCCACCAGCCCGAAATTGCCAAGGCTCGCCAGAAATTCCTGCAACTGGTTCGGGGCCACGTTGAAATCCCGCGCCAACCGCGTGACGTTCAAGGCCGTCCCCGCCGGCACGTCAAAGCGCAAGACCCAGTCCAGAAACCGCCGTTCCAATTCCTCGCGCCCGATGTATTCCTCGGCCAAGGCCATCCGGTCCTGCGGCGCGGGCCTGCGCAACAGCCTGCGCCCACGCGCCCCATCGCTCACGATCCCCGCCTCCGCCATCCGCGCCAGCACCGCGCGGATCACCGTGCGCGACACGCCCGCCTCTGCCGCCATCCGCACCTCTGACGGCAGCTCCGCCCCCGGCACCACGGCCTCCAGCCGCGCCAGCAGCGCGTTATAGCATTGCCGCATCCGCACATCCCGCCGCGCCATGGCTGCCTCCCCCCGCTTGCCCTGTTTAAATGCTTTTCAAAATTAAAAACAGTTGGCAAGCGCTTTCGCCTGTCGCAAGATAACCCCATGAGCCCGGTCAACGGGCCACCGGGAACTCAGGGAGGGGACCCCAATGCCACGCGCCGCCACCGCCGTTTCGGCGTGGGTCAGCCCTGCGCATCAGGCGCAGCCATGACACACGCGACCACGCTCGTCCGGATGGAGGGGATCGAAAAGCACTTCCCCGGCGTCCATGCGCTGCGCAAAGCCCGCTTCGATCTCCACGAAGGCGAGGTTCATGCGCTCATGGGCGAAAACGGCGCGGGCAAATCCACGCTGATGAAGGTGCTTTCCGGCATCTATCAACCCGATGGCGGCGAGATTCAGGTGATGGGGCAGGGTGTCACCATCGCTGGCCCCCGCGCGGCCCAAGCGCTTGGCATCGGCATCATCCATCAGGAACTCGCCCTGATGAACGACCTGACGGTGGCGCAAAACATCTTCATCGGCCGCGAACCCCGCCGCAGTTTTGGCCGCTTGGATGAACCTGCGCTGAACGCACAGGCAGAGGCGCTCTTTGCCCAGATGAAAGTCGCCATGGATGTGCGCGCCGAGGTGCGCAGCCTCTCGGTCGCGCGCCAGCAGATGGTCGAAATCGCCAAGGCGCTGTCCTTCCGCTCGCGCATCCTCGTGATGGATGAACCCACCGCCGCGCTGAACGATGCAGAGACAAACGAACTTTTCGCCATCATCCGGCGGCTGAAATCCGAAGGCGTGGGCGTCGTCTATATCAGCCACAAGATGGATGAGATTCGCCGCATCTCTGACCGTGTCACCGTCATGCGCGATGGGGCCTATGTCGGCACCGTCACCGCATCAGATACGCCGATCGAAACCATCATCGGCATGATGGTCGGCCGCGATCTGGATCAGGTTCATGTCGAAATCCCCGACCTTTCCGCCGCCCCTGTCGCCTTGGAGGTGCGGGGCCTGACCCGTGGCCGCGCGATCCGCGATGTCTCCTTCACCCTGCGCCAAGGCGAAATCCTTGGCTTTGCCGGGTTGATGGGGGCGGGACGCACCGAAGTCGCCCGCGCGATCTTTGGCGCCGACCCGCGCGAGGCGGGGGACATCATCGTGCATGGCCAAAAGGTCGAGGTCCGCAGCCCCCGCGATGCGGTGGCCGCCGGCATCGGCTATCTGTCCGAGGATCGCAAACATTACGGCCTCGCCCTTGGCCTTGATGTGCGCGCCAATATCGGCATGACCAGCCTTGACCGCTTCACCCGCGCGCTTGGCCGCAAAAGATCGTCATTGCCAAATGGCTGTTGCGCGATTGCGATATCCTCATCTTCGATGAACCCACCCGTGGCATCGATGTGGGGGCAAAGGCCGAAATCTACCGCCTGCTTCAAGGCCTTGCTGCCGAAGGCAAGGCAATCATCGTGATCTCCTCCGAATTGCCCGAGGTGCTCCGGCTCTCGCATCGCATCGCGGTGATGTGCGAAGGGCGTCTCACCGGCATCCTGCCCGGTGGCCCCGGCACCAAGCAGGAAGAGATCATGCATCTGGCGACGCTGCGCCCTTCGGCCCCCGCCGCCCAACAGACAGCCCCGAACGCAGAGGTTGCCGCAGTATGACATCCGTTCCCAGTCCCGCCGCCCGCACGCTCAAGGCCGCCTCCGGCGCGCAGCAGAAATTGCTCGCCTTCGCCAGCCTGATCGTGCTTTTGGTGTTCTTCTCGCTCGCCTCGCCCAACTTCCTGCAAACCTCGAACATTCTTGCCATCTTGCAGGCGGCCAGCGTGAATGGCGTTCTGGCCATCGCGGCCACGCTCGTCATCATCACCGGGGGGATCGATCTGTCCGTCGGCACGCTGATGACCTTCTGCGCCGTGATGACCGGGGTGGTGCTGACGAATATGGGCCTGCCCTTGCCCTTTGGCGTGCTCACCGCCATCGCCACTGGCACGCTCTGCGGCATGATCTCGGGCCTTCTGGTCGCGCGGATGAAAATCCCGCCCTTCATCGCCACGCTTGGCATGATGCTGATCCTCAAGGGCCTCAGCCTCGTGATCTCCGGCACCCGGCCCATCTATTTCAACGATACGCCCGGATTTTCCGAAATCTCGCTTGGCTCGCTGGTGGGCCAGATCATCCCCGCCGTGCCGGTCCCCAATGGCGTCTTGATCCTCTTCCTGCTCGCGCTCGCCATCGGCTATGTCCTCAACCGCACGGTCCTTGGCCGCTACTGCTTTGCCCTTGGCTCGAATGAGGAAGCCGTCCGCCTCTCCGGCGTCAATACCGATGCGTGGAAAGTCGCGATCTATGCGCTCGCAGGCGCCATCTGCGGCATCGCCTCGCGCCTCAACTCCGCCCAACCCGCCCTCGGCCTTGGCTACGAACTCGAAGCCATCGCCGCCGTCGTCATCGGCGGCACCTCGCTTGCCGGTGGCAAAGGCTCCATCCTCGGCACGATGATCGGCGTCCTGATCATGGCCGTTCTGCTCAACGGCCTGCGCATCATGTCGGTGGCGCAAGAATGGCAGACGGTCGTCACCGGGCTCATCATCATCGCCGCCGTTTACGCCGATATGCTCCGCCGCCGCCGCGCGGCCAGCTAA
>JALOTC010000071.1 GCA_025458085.1 Cypionkella sp.
GGGATGCCCGAGGCGAAATTGGCCCGCGAGGCAGAGCTTTGCTATGCCTGTCTGGCGATGGTGACGGATTACGATTGCTGGCACCCCGATCATGCGGCGGTGGATGTGGCGCAGGTGGTGGCGACGATGGCGCGGAACACGGGCCTTGCGCGCGGCGTGATCGCGGCCCTGCCTGCGGCTTTGGGCGAGGACCGCGCCCCCTGCCCCCACGGCTGCGACCGCGCGCTGGACCATGCGATCATGACCGCCCCCTCGGCCCGCGACCCCGAGGTTCTGGCCCGGCTGGATGCCGTGGCGGGGCGGGTGTTGGGATGGGAGGGGCGGGGGGTTTACTGTGCGTTGCCCGAAGCTCCGGCGCAGGCAGCCCCTCGGTAGTGGTGCACGTGGCGGGTAGGGTTATTGGTCTTGGGAGACAGAAAGAGCCCTATGCCGCCGGTCAGGATCATGTGTTATTCGACAAATGAAGCTGTCAGGAGTGGTGATTTGAAAGCCTTGGTTATTATCGACATGCAAATGGAGATGCAGCACCGTATCGCGGCGGGCCGGGACTGCGTGAATGCCGATGCCCCGATCCGGATCGCAGCGCTGGCTGATGCTTTCCGCAGACGGGGTCTACCTGTCATTCACATTCGCCATCGCGACGACAACCCGAACTCTCCACTTCATGTGGACTCGGCGGGGTATCCTCCAATGCCTTGCGACGAAGCTATCGAAGGAGAGGCTATTTTCGTCAAGCACACCTCATCGGCGTTCGCCTCGACCGATCTCGCCGCGCATCTGCAAAATGAACGCATCACTGATTTGGTTGTCACTGGCGCAGTTGCCGGTTTCTGTGTGAACAGCACGGTCCGCAACGGCGCTGACCTTGGCTATGACATGACAGTCGTCCGAGACGCCGTAGTCGGCTTTGACTTACCAGCCGCAGGACAGACAGCACGTGTGATCTTCGATGTGACAATGGCACAACTTGAAGCTGATTTTGCACGTATCGTCGATGCATCTGCTGTCATGACGGAATGACGCCACGGGCAACTCTTCGCCCAAAGTTGACCTTCCCTCATCCATTGCCGGCCCACGGGTTCTTCCCCCGCCCCCCTTGCTCCTCCCTCTGCGGATGCTAACCATGGCGCAACGCATTCCAAACCGGGGCGCCGCATGGCCAAGACTGTCCGCGACTATATTCGCACCATCGTTGATTTCCCGCATGAGGGGATTTTGTTCCGCGATGTGACCACGCTTTTTGCCGATCCGCGCGGGTTTCGGATGTGTGTGGACCAACTGCTTGCCCCCTATGCCGGGATGCGGATTGACAAGGTGGTGGGGCTGGAGGCACGAGGCTTCATCCTTGGCGGGGCGGTGGCGCATCAGCTTTCCACCGGCTTTGTGCCCATTCGCAAAAAGGGCAAGCTGCCCGGAGCCACCATCGCGCAGGAATACAAGCTGGAATATGGCGAAGCGGTGGTGGAGGTGCATGACGATGCCATGTCGCCGGGGGAAAAGGTGCTGCTGGTCGATGACTTGCTCGCCACCGGCGGCACGGCCGAGGCGGGGATTCGCCTGATCGAACGGCTGGGGGCCGAGGTGGTGGGCTGCGCCTTTGTGGTGGACCTGCCCGACCTTGGCGGGCGCAAGAAGCTTGAGGCGATGGGGATGGAGGTTCATGCGCTCTGCGCCTTTGAGGGGTTATGAGCCGCAAACTTTCGCCTGTCGAAAAGCGCGGCGCGCCCCTTCCCTTTGGGGGCGAATCCCCTATGCTGACCAAGTAAGGGACGAGGTTTGGTATGGCGCGGTCGATTGATTACGGAAATCTGATGCACCGGGCCATGCGTGGCCTGATCCGCGAAGTGCTGACCGATATCGGCGCGCATGGTCTTCCGGGCGCGCATCATTTCTTCATCACCTTCGACACCAGCACCGAAGGCGTCGAAATGGCGGATTGGCTGCGCGCGCGTTATCCGCAGGAAATGACCATCGTCATCCAGCATTGGTTCGACAATCTGGAGGTGACGGAAGATGGCTTTTCCATCACGCTGAATTTCGGCAACCAGCCGGAGCCTCTGGTCATCCCCTTTGATGCCGTGCGCACCTTTGTCGATCCTTCGGTTGAATTCGGCCTGCGCTTCGAAAGCGCCAGTGACGATCTGGACGAGGACGACGAGGAGGAGGACGACGAGACGGACGCGGGCGAGGACAGCCCCGCCCCGCGCCAAGATGCCGAAGTCGTCAGTCTGGACAAGTTTCGCAAGCAATAGGTCGCGGTATGCGACGGTATGCCAATTGATTTCCTGACCTCGCGGCCCTAGGACAGGCGCCAAAGCGACATCAGGAGGCTTGCCCATGACCGCAACCCGCACCGAAACCGATAGCTTTGGCCCGCTGGAGGTTCCCGCCGAAAAATATTGGGGCGCGCAGACGCAGCGTTCCATCATCAATTTCCCCATCGGCTGGGAGCGTCAGCCTGTGGCGATCATCCGCGCGCTTGGCGTCATCAAAAAGGCCTGCGCGCTGGTGAACAAGGCGCAGGGCGATATGGCGCCGGAACTGGCCGATGCCATCGCCGCCGCCGCGCAAGAGGTGATCGAGGGCAAGTTTGACGACAACTTCCCGCTGGTCGTCTGGCAGACCGGGTCTGGCACCCAGTCGAATATGAATGCGAATGAGGTGATCTCGAACCGCGCGATTGAAATGCTGGGCGGGGTGATGGGCAGCAAAAAGCCGGTTCACCCGAATGACCATGTGAACATGGGGCAATCGTCGAACGACACTTTCCCCACCGCGATGCATGTGGCGATTGGCATGATGGCGCGCGATGTGCTGCTGCCGGGGTTGGAGAAGTTGCACCGCGCGCTGGTCGCGAAATCCGAAGAATTCAAGGATATCATCAAGATCGGGCGGACACATACGCAGGACGCGACGCCGCTGACCTTGGGGCAGGAATTCGGCGGCTATGCGAAACAGGTGGAACGCGGGATCGACCGCGTGAAGATGTGCCTGCCGCATATCTATGAACTGGCGCAGGGCGGCACTGCCGTGGGCACCGGGCTGAACACCCGTGTGGGTTGGGATAGCCGCGTGGCGGCGCAGATTGCCGATATCACCGGCCTGCCCTTTGTCACCGCGCCCAACAAGTTCGAGGCGCTGGCCGCCCATGACGCGATGGTGATGTTCTCGGGCGCGCTCAAGACCGTGGCTGGAAGCCTGTTCAAGATCGCCAATGACATGCGGCTTCTGGGCTCTGGCCCGCGCTCCGGCCTTGGGGAATTGATCCTGCCGGAGAATGAGCCGGGCAGCTCGATCATGCCGGGCAAGGTGAACCCGACTCAGGCCGAGGCGCTGACCATGGTCTGCGCCCATGTCATGGGCAATGATGCGGCGGTGGGCTTTGCCGGGTCGCAGGGCCATTTCGAACTGAATGTCTATAACCCGATGATGTCCTATAATGTGCTGCAATCGATGCAGCTTTTGGGCGATGCGGCCAGCAGCTTTACCGACAATATGGTCGTCGGCACGCAGGCGAATGTGGCGCGGATCGACAAGCTGATGAAGGAATCGCTGATGCTTGTCACCGCGCTTGCCCCCACCATCGGCTATGACAATGCCACCAAAGTGGCCAAGACCGCGCATAAGAACGGCACGACACTGAAGGAAGAGGCGATCGCCTTGGGCTTTGTCGATGCGGAAACCTTTGACCGCGTGGTGCGGCCCGAGGATATGATCAGCCCGAAGGGCTAACCTCGGCCCCGGAGCGGGAGGCGCTTGTCCATGGCAGAGATCATCAACCTGCGCCAAGCGAAAAAGCAGGCGGCCCGCAAGGCCGCCCGCAGCGCCGCTGATGCCAAGGCCGCCAAATTTGGCCTCAGCAAGGCCGAACGCACCTTGGAAAAGGCCCGCGCTGAACAGGCGGCGCGCATGCTGGACGCGCATCAGCGCGACCCGCAGGACGGGCCGTGACCGCGCGGCCTGTCAAACGCTCGCTCACCCTGCGCGGCCATCGCACCAGCGTGTCGCTCGAAGAAGCCTTTTGGGACGCGTTCCGCGCCATTGCCGCCGAAGAGGGCACGCCGCTGAACGCCCTTGCCGCCCGGATCGACGAAGCGCGCCAAGGCGACGAAGGCCTTGCCTCGGCCATCCGCGTTTTTGTCCTGACCCACTACCAGCGCCGCTGACAGGCCCCAAGCCTGCCCTGCCCCCTTCATCTGTTCTCAAATATCCTCGGGAGGGGTCCGGGGAGGGCAGACAGCCCTCCCCGGGGGCAGGCAAAAGGTTCCCACAACAGAATTCCCGCCCCCCCCCGCGCGGACACTGGCACCTTGCGCCGCTTTGCGCTATGCGCGGGCGCATCCAGCAGCCGGAGTCGCGCCATGAAAGCCGCCGTTGTCACCTTCCCCGGGTCGAATTGCGACCGCGACCTTGCCGTGGCCTTTGAATCGGCAGGCTTCACCGTGGCGCGCGTCTGGCACAAGGACAGCGCCCTGCCCCATGGTACCGATATCGTGGGCGTGCCGGGCGGCTTTTCCTTTGGCGATTACCTGCGCTGCGGTGCGATTGCCGCACAATCCCCCATCGCCACCGCGATCAAGGATCACGCCGCGCGGGGCGGCCATGTCATCGGCATCTGCAACGGCTTTCAGGTGCTGACGGAAATGGGCCTTCTGCCCGGTGCCCTGATGCGCAACGCGGGGCTGAAATTCGCCTGCAAGCGGCAAATCCTGCGCGTGGCAACCACCGACAGCGCCTTTACCTCGGCCTATGGGCGCGGGCAGGAGATCGAGGTTCCGATCGCGCATCACGATGGCAATTACACGATCGATGCCGAAGGTCTGGCCCGGCTCAAGGGCGAAGATCGGATCGCCTTCACCTATGTCGGCAATCCCAATGGCTCGATGGGCGATATCGCCGGGGTGCTGTCGGAGAACCGCCGTGTGCTGGGCATGATGCCCCATCCGGAACGCGCCGCAGACCCCGCCCATGGCGGCACCGATGGCCGCGCGCTGTTTGAAAGCCTGATGGGCGGGTTGGCGCTTGCCTGAACGGCCCTTGCTTGAGGCGGCAGGCCCACGCGCCTAGACTCTCGGCATGAGCGACGCAAAATCCACCACGGCAGAGACCGAAAGCCCGCCCGGCATCAGCTGGCGGGTCAAGCTTGTGGTGGCTGTACTGATTCTGGTGGCCATCGCTGTCGTTCTGGTGACGAACCGCTGGTTGACCGAACGCTTTACCGAAACCACCCGCAACCGGGCCGAACTGCGGCTGGCGCTGTATTCCGGCAATATGATTTCGGAATTGCAGCGCACCTCGGTCGTGCCGCTGCTTCTGGCCGGCGATCCGGTGCTGACCGAAGGGCTGCGGTCGGGCAATTACAGCGCCACCTCGCAACGGCTGATCAAGGTGCAGTCGGAAATCGGCGTGGCCTCGATCATGCTGATGGACCGTGAGGGCCGCGTGGTCGGGGCCACGAATCGCAACCTTCTGGGCATCAACCACCGCACCGCGCCGTTCTATGTGGAGGCGCTGCGCGCCAATGACACGGTCTTTACCGCCGCCCCGCGCGAAACGGGGGGCTATGACTTCACCTATTCCCGCGCGGTGATCACCGATGGCCGGCCTTCGGGCGTGATCGCGGTCGCGGTCGATTTGATGAAATATGAACGCGCTTGGGCGGGCTTTCAGGAAACCGTGCTGGTGACCGATAGCGAAGGCACGATCATCATGGCGACGAACCCGCAATGGCGCGGAATGCCCCTGTCGCAGGCCCTGACCCCGCCCGAGGTGAACTCTGCCCTTGGCCGCGCGATTCAGGCGACAACCGATTGGGCGCAGCATCCGCCCGATGCCTATCTGCAAGGCCAGGCCGTGATGCGAACAGAGGCGCGGGTGCCGTTCCGGGGCTGGCGGATCGTGACCTTCACCGCCTATGATTCCGTGCGCGAACGGGTGAATGGCGTCTTGGCGCTTGAAATCATGGGCTTTGCCATCCTTCTCGCGCTGACCTTCTATCTGCTCTCGCGCAGGGCATGGTCCCAATCGCTGAGTTTTCAGCGCGAATCGGCGGAACTGCGGCTGCTGAACGCACGCCTGCAACGCGAAATTGCCGAGCGGGAGAAGGTGCAGAAAGACCTCGCGGTCGCGGAACTGACGCTGGCGCAATCGTCGAAACTGGCCGCCTTGGGCGAGATGTCTGCGGCGGTCAGCCATGAGTTGAACCAGCCCCTTGCCGCGATGAAAACCTATCTGGCAGGCGCGCGGCTTTTGTTGCAGCGCAAGCGGCCAGAGGAGGCACTGTCGTCCTTCCAGCGGATCGATGATCTGATCGAGCGCATGGGTGCGATCACGCGGCAGCTCAAATCCTATGCCCGCAAGGGGGGCGAGGCTTTCGAGCCGGTGGACCTGCGCCAAGCGGTCAGCTCCGCGCTGTCGATGATGGAACCAACGCTGAAATCGCGCATGGTCAAGGTCACGCGCGCCCTGCCACGCCAACCGGTGATGGTGATGGCGGACCGCATCCGGCTGGAGCAGGTGATCATCAACCTCTTGCGCAATGCGGTCGATGCCACCAAGGACCGCCCCGCGCCGCAGATCGACCTGATCTTGTCGCAAGGCGAGACGGCGGTGCTGTCGGTGCGCGACAATGGCCTTGGGATCAAGGATTTGGATAATCTGTTCGAACCTTTCTACACGACGAAAAAGCCGGGCGAAGGCGTGGGGCTTGGCCTTGCCATCTCTTCCGGCATCATGGGCGAATTGGGCGGGCGGCTGACCGCGCGCAATGCCGAAGGCGGCGGCGCGGTGTTCGAGATGCAACTGCCCCTGATCAGCCCGGAAACCACGACACATCAAGCAGCGGAATGAGGGGACCATGGCACGCGCAATGAAGGTGGCCATCGTCGATGACGAGGCCGATATGCGGCAATCCATCAGCCAATGGCTGGCGCTTTCGGGCTTTGATACCGAAACCTATGCCAGCGCCGAAGAGGCGCTGAAGGGCATCGGCCCCGATTTCGCGGGCGTGGTCGTGTCGGACATCAAGATGCCCGGCATGGATGGTATGGCGTTCCTCAAGCGGTTGATGAGCATGGATTCGGGCCTGCCGGTCATCATGATCACCGGCCATGGCGATGTGCCGATGGCGGTAGAGGCGATGCGGGTCGGCGCGTGGGATTTTCTGGAAAAACCCTTTAACCCCGACCGGATGACCGAACTGGCCAAGCGCGCGACACAGGCGCGGCGGCTCACGCTCGATAACCGTGCCTTGCGCAAGGAATTGTCGGATGGGTCGGTGCTGATGAAGAAACTCATCGGCGCCAGCCCCGCGCTGGAACGGCTGCGCGAAGATATCCTCGATCTGGGTCAGGCCGATAGCCATGTGCTGATCGATGGCGAAACCGGCACAGGCAAGACGCTGGTCGCCCATGCGCTGCATGCCGTGGGTCCGCGGGCATCCAAGAAATTCCTGACCGTCTCTTGCGCGGCATGGAGCGAGGATCAGTTGGGCGCGAAACTCTTTGGACCCGCGCCGGATGGTGGCCTGCCCCTGGTCGAAGAGGCGCGCGGCGGCACGCTCTGCCTTGAAGATATCGAAGCGCTGCCCAATGCGCTGCAAGCGCGGCTTTTGACCTTTATCAACGACCAAGGCACCCCGCCCGAGACGCGGATCATCGCCATTTGCAACGAACATGCGCCTGACAAGACGGTGGAAGATGCGCTGCGGGCCGATCTTTACTATCGTCTAGGCGCGATGAAGATCCTCTGCCCGCCCCTGCGCGCACGGGGCGAAGACATTCTGACCCTGTTCACCCGCATGTCGGAACAATTCGCCGAGGAATATGGCTGCGAGGCCCCGCAGGTGACCGCGCAAGAGGCCGCCCAGCTCTTGCAGGCCCCGTGGCCCGGCAATGTGCGGCAATTGGTGAATATTGCCGAACGCGCGGTCTTGCAGAACCGGCGTGGCTCTGGCTCCATCGCCTCGCTTTTGATGGCCGATAACGAGGCCAGTGCCCCCGCCGCCATGACCACCGAGGGCAAGCCCTTGAAGGAATATGTCGAAAGCTTCGAGAAAATGCTGATCGACAATACGATGCGCCGCCACAAGGGCAGCATCGTCGCGGTGATGGACGAACTGTGCCTGCCGCGCCGGACGCTGAATGAAAAAATGGCGAAATACGGGCTGCAGCGGCAGGATTACGTCTGATCCTTTTTGCCCGCTTCTTTGCCCGCGTGGCAACCCTTGCGAAAATTGTCCATTGCCCTAGGGGGGGCTTTCCCGCTAGGGTCACAGAACGCGCAGCTTTGGCTGTGCTTTTGGAATTCTCTGCCCCATTGCTGACGTGCGCAGGCGCGAGGCATCCGGGCAGCCGGATCGGCCCCCGAAGGGCTGTTGTCATAGCCCGAAGGTCTTTGGACCGGACGGGCCAAATCAGGTGGGGGGTTTCGGCCCCCTGTACGTGAACCGCGATGATGCGCGCGATGGACCTTTCGGATGCAGAGGCCTGCCCACCGGGCAGGGTGCTTGCTTCCACCCTGCGCGCCGCCGCCAAAACAAGTCGCCCCCTGCTGTATGAAAACCCCTCCGGCCTTGCCGGGGCTTTGGTGCTGCACGGGCGCAATGGATTGATATGGCCAAGAAAATGCTTATCGACGCCACCCATCCCGAGGAAACGCGGGTGGTCGTGGTCGACGGAAACAAGGTCGAAGAATTTGACTTTGAAACACTGAACAAACGCCAACTCGCCGGAAACATCTATCTCGCCAAGGTGACGCGGGTGGAGCCGTCGCTTCAGGCGGCTTTCGTGGATTACGGCGGGAACCGGCATGGCTTCCTTGCCTTTGCCGAAATCCACCCCGATTACTACCAGATCCCCGTGGCGGATCGTAAGGCGCTTCTGGATGAAGAACGCGCCTTCGCCCGCGCGCAGGAGGAGGAGGAGAACCGCCGTTCGCGCAGCCGCAAGCCCCGGCCCGCAGCGCAGGCCGCCAAGGCGGAAGATGCGGTAACCTCTGGCCCCGCCTCGATGGATGTGGTCGATCTGGACGAGGACGATAGGTCCGAGGACATCGGCGAAGAAACGGGCGCCGAAGGCGTCACCCCCGCCCCTGTGGCCGAGGAAAATGTGGCCGAGGAAAATGGCGATCACGCCTATCGCGCCATGGACCATGCGAGCGAGGCCGATGACGAAATCGAATCGGTCGCCGAGGAAGATGTCGCGGAGGAAATCAGCCAAAGCCGCAAGCCCCGGCCGCGCCGCTACAAGATCCAAGAGGTGATCAAGGTCCGGCAGATCATGCTGGTGCAGGTGGTGAAGGAAGAGCGCGGCAACAAGGGCGCGGCGCTGACCACCTATCTGTCGCTTGCGGGCCGTTACTGCGTGCTGATGCCCAACACCGCCCGTGGCGGTGGCATCAGCCGCAAGATCACCAATGCCGCCGACCGCAAGAAGCTCAAGGAAATCGCGGGCGAGATGGAGGTGCCGGAAGGCGCGGGCCTGATCATCCGCACGGCCGGGGCCAAGCGGACCAAGGCCGAAATCAAGCGCGATTATGAATACCTCATGCGGCTGTGGGAACAGATTCGCGAACTCACCCTCCGCTCCATCGCGCCCGCGCAGATCTATGAGGAAGGCAACCTGATCAAACGCTCGATCCGCGATCTCTATAACCGCGAGATCGACGAAGTTCTGGTCGAAGGGGCCGAAGGCTATCGCGTGGCCAAGGACTTCATGAAGATGATCATGCCGTCCCATGCCAAGGCGGTGCAGCCCTATCACGACCAGATGCCGCTCTTCGCGCGCCATCAGGTCGAAAGCTATCTGTCGGGCATGTTCAACCCGGTGGTGCAGCTTAAGTCGGGCGGCTATATCGTCATCGGCGTGACCGAGGCTTTGGTCGCCATCGACGTGAACTCTGGCCGGGCCACCAAGGAAGGCTCGATCGAGGAAACCGCGCTCAAGACCAACCTTGAGGCCGCCGAAGAAATCGCCCGCCAATTGCGCCTGCGCGACCTTGCCGGTCTGATCGTGATCGATTTCATCGACATGGAAGAGCGCCGGAACAACGCTGCCGTTGAAAAGCGCCTGAAAGACAAGCTGAAAACCGACCGCGCGCGGATTCAGGTGGGCCGCATCTCGGCCTTTGGCCTGATGGAGATGAGCCGCCAGCGCCTGCGCCCTGGGATGCTCGAATCCACCACCCAGCCCTGCCCGCATTGCCACGGCACCGGGTTGATCCGGTCGGATGACAGCATGGCGCTGACCATCCTGCGCGCGCTGGAGGAGGAAGGCACCCGCAAACGCTCGCGCGAGGTGCTGCTGAAGGCGCCCGTGGGCATCGTGAACTATCTGTTCAACCACAAGCGCGAACATATCGCGCTGATCGAGGCCCGCTATGGCATGGCCGTGCGGATCGAGGCGGACCCAAGCCTTGTGAG
>JALOTC010000211.1 GCA_025458085.1 Cypionkella sp.
CCGGTTGTCGAAACGCAGGCGGGCAAATCCGCGCTCCCTTGGGACCATCCGCTGAACCTTGGCCCGATTGGCGTCACGGGGGCAGACCCCGCCAATCAGCTTTGCGCCACGGCAGATGTCGTCCTCGGCGTGGGCACAAGGTTTCAGGATTTCACCACAGGCTCCCGTGCGCTGTTCCGCGCGCCGGGGCGGCGGCTGATCAGTTTGAACGTCAATGCCTATGATGCCGCCAAACATGGCGCGCTGCCCCTTTGCGCCGATGCGCGCGACGGGCTTGCCGCGCTGTCCTTGGCCTTGGGCGATCTGCGCTTTGCCCCGCCCGATCCGGCGGCAAAAGCGGAATGGTTTGCCCGTGCGGATGTGATCTGTGCTGCACCCGCGGATGCCGGTAATGCGCTGGCCACCGATCAACAGGTCGTGGGCGCGGTGCAACGCGCCGCGACAGAGGATACGGTCGTGATCTGCGCCGCGGGCACCATGCCCGGCGAATTGCACAAACTGTGGAAGGCCACACGCCCCATGTCGTACCACATGGAATACGGCTTTTCCTGCATGGGCTATGAACTTGCCGGGGCCATGGGGATCAAGATGGCCCAACCCGACCGCGACGTGATCTGCTTTGCCGGCGATGGCACCTATATGATGGCCAATAGCGAACTTGCCACCGCCGCGATGATGGCTGTGCCCTTCACAACCATCGTCACCGACAACCGGGGCTATGGCTGCATCAACCGCCTGCAAATGGCGGCCGGTGGGGCGGAGTTCAACAATCTTTACGCCCATGCCCGCTTGGCGCATCCGCCAAAGATCGACTTCGCCGCCCATGCCGCCAGCATGGGGGCCACGGCGGTGAAGGTAACTTCCATCGCCGCGCTAGAGGAGGCTTTGGCACGGCGCCACGCCATGACCGGCCCCTATGTCATCGTGATCGACACCACGCCCTATCACGACCAATCGCTTGGCGGCGCATGGTGGGATGTGGGCATCCCCGAAGTCAGCCCCCGCACCGAGGTGCGCGCCGCCCGCGCCGCTTATGAAACCCAAAGGAAAGATCAGGCCCGCACATGATCCGCTTCGGCACCAACCCCATCGCCTGGGCCAATGACGACGATCGCAGCATCGGCGCCGACATTCCCACGGAGCGCATCCTGGACGAGGCAGGCCGCCAGATCGGCTTTGACGGAATCGAAAACGGTCACCGCTGGCCGGACGACCCCGAGGCACTCCGCGCGCTTTTGGCGAAATATGGGCTGGCCTTCATCTCGGGCTGGTATTCCACCCATCTTTTGACCCGCTCGGTCGAGGCGGAAATCACCGCCTGCCAGCAGCATCTGGCCAAACTGCGCCACAACGGCTGCACGGTGATGATCGTCTGCGAAACCTCCAATGCCATTCACGGTGATCCGAACCATCCGGTGAACGACCGGCCCCGCCTGTCGCCCGAGGAAATGACCGCATTCTGCCAGAAGCTAGAGGCATTCGCTGCCTACCTCTCCTCCCAAGGCGTGACGCTGGTGTACCATCACCACATGGGTACGATCATCGAATCGCCCGACGAGATCGACGCGCTGATGGCCCAGACCGGCCCGCATGTGCATCTGCTGTTCGATGCGGGCCATTGCGCCTTTGGCGGCGGCGATCCGGTGGCGGTGCTGGCCCGGCACAAGGCACGGGTGCGCCATGTCCACGCCAAGAACATCCGCCCCGCCATCACCGCCCGCACAAGGGCCGAAGGCTGGAGTTTCCTGCAAGCTGTCCTTGCCGGGGCCTTTACCGTGCCGGGCGATCAGGAGGGCGGCATCGACTTCGCACCCCTACTGCGCCTTCTGAAAGAGGCGAACTATGACGGTTGGATCGTGATCGAGGCGGAACAGGACCCAAAGGTCCGCAATCCGCTTCTCTACCAAACCCTCGGCCTTGCCACGCTAAAACGCGAGGCGCGGGCGGCGGGCCTGATCTAGGGGGCGGGGATGAGCAAGCTTTTGGTCAAACCAAGAGGCCCCCATGGCCTTGTCCATGACATCACCCCCGAAAGCGCGGGCTGGGGCTATGTCGGCTTCCAACTCTGGCGGCTAGGCCCCGGCGAAACCGCCTCTGGCCACTTGGACGGGCGCGAGGCGATCATCGTGATCGTCGAAGGCAAGGCCCAGATCACCGGCGCGGGCCGCGATTGGGGAGAGATGGGGGAACGCCTCTCGGTCTTTGACCGTACGCCCCCGCATTGCCTCTACCTTCCCGAAGGATCGGACTGGGAGGCCACCGCCACCACAGACCTGACGCTCGCGCTCTGCACCGCCCCTGATCGGGGCACCCATGGCCCCGCCCGCATCGGCCCCGAAGGCATCGCAACCATCCCACGCGGTAAAGGCACCAACACCCGCTTCATCAACAACATCGCGATGGAGGACCGCAACGTTGCGGGCAGCCTACTGGTGACAGAGGTCTTCACCCCTTCCGGCCACTGGTCAAGCTGGCCCGCGCATCGCCATGACGAGGATGATTTCCCTCGCATGACCTATCTGGAGGAAACCTACTACCACCGCCTGAACCCGGCCCAAGGCTTTGGGGTTCAGCGCGTCTGGACAGAGGATGGCAGCCTGGATGAAACTATGGCTGTTTCAGACCATGATGTCGTCCTTGTGCCACGCGGCCACCACCCCTGCGGCGCGCCCTATGGGTACGAAATGTATTACCTGAACGTCATGGCGGGCCCGCTGCGCAAATGGCGGTTCCAGAACCA
>JALOTC010000212.1 GCA_025458085.1 Cypionkella sp.
CCCGACTGGTCCAGCGTCTGGAAGGCATTGGGCGGCTGGCGCGGGCGGTCGTCGATCACGATCAGGAAATCGCAATCCGCCCGCGGGCGGGTTTCGCGGCAGACGGATTCCGCCACCGGTTCGATGGTTTCGACCACGGTGACGAAATTGCGCGCCGCCTGCTCCGGGGTCAGAAGGGCCGGTTGCGGGGCGAGCGGCTGCATCGGGGCAGAGGCCACGGGGACGCCCGTGGCGGGCACACAGGCCGCAAGCGTGAAAGCCGCGAAAACCGCCACAACTGCCGACCGCATCGCCCGCACCGCCCCTGATCCTGCCCGAAGGTGTTGATTTGCCCCAAGGATAGCAGGACTGTTGCCGGGCGAAAGGGCCGGTCACGCCAAGTTCAGCGCGACCATCCTTTTGTCATTGCAGGCGGGGCGGAACTGGGCGAGGCTTTGCAGATGTTTACCATCGAACATGAATTCGACTCGACCGTGATCACCCTGATCGACGAAGGGGCCGAAGTGCTGCATGAGGATGTGACGATCCTTGCCTTCGACGATTGCGTGGTCTTGGAACAGGAAGACCCGATGACGGGGGAACCTGTCAGGATCAGCCTTTCCATGGCGCAATTGGCCGATCTGGCCGCCGCGCTGGATCTGCCCGAAGGCAGCTATCGGCTGGAACGCCCGGGCAAGGGCTGACTGCGGTCAGAGCCGCGACAGCACAAGACCCGCGGCCACCAGCCCCGCGGCGGCGATCCGCGTCCAACTGATCGGCTGCACGGCAAGGCCAAAGGCCCCCATCGCATCCAGCGCCAGCGCGCCCAGCATCTGCCCAAGGATCAGCGCGGCGATGGCAGTCAGCGCGCCCAGCGTGGGAATACCCCAGATCACCGCCCAAACATACCACGCCCCCAGAAACCCGCCTGCAAGCTGCCACAGCGGCACGGAGGTAACCTTGGCATAGGTTGCGGTCCCCGTGGCGATGGACAGCGCGACCAGAGCCACGAAACCCACGCCAAAGGATACCGCCGCCGCGGGCAGAGGCGCGCCAAGGTTGCGCGCCAGCGCCGCATTCAGCGGGGCCTGCACCGCAATCGCAATACCGCCCAAAGCCACGGCCAGAAGGGGAAGGAGGAATGACATCATGGTCCTTTCAATCGAGCCGGAAACGCTTGTCCCGCGCCTGCGCCCCCCGGATGAGGGTCAGCCGCGATTTGGCCACGCCCAAGGCCTCGGCCAGCGCCTCGGTCACGGCGGCATTGGCGCGGCCATCTTCGGGCGGGGCGGTCACGCAGATCCGAAAGGCAGAGCCTTCGACGGAAAGCTGGTCGCGCCGCGCGCCGGGCGTCACGCGCACGGAAAACTCCGCGCCCGGCACGGCCAGTGCCGCGTGACTGCCCTTGACCTTCTCCGCCCTCATGCCCCTGCCCCTCTGGGATGCCGGGCGACAGTGCCGCGAAGTCCGGGGCGGCGCAATGCGCCCCGATGCACCAAGCCTGTGCGCAGGCGTGACCTCTACTGGCCTTCGCACGTCCCCGGCGCTAGGGTCGGGCGCAGCCAAGGGAGTATGCCATGCCGGACCGGAATCAGGCCGTTCTCGATTATCTTGCCACGCGGCGGTCGCTGCCCGCCAAGACCTTTACCGCCCCTGCCCCCAGCCGGGAAGAGCTTGAACAGATCCTCTCCGCCGCGCTGCGTGTGCCCGATCATGGCAAGCTGGAGCCGTGGCGGATCGTGGTGCTGGACCGTGCCGCGCTGGCGCGCACCGCCGATCTGGCCGAGGCGCGGGCGCGCGCCTTTGGGGGCGATGCGGAAAAGATCGCCAAGGGGCGCGGGCAATATGACCTGGGCCATCTGGCCGTGGTGGTGATCGCCGCCCCGAAGCCCGTGGAAAAAATTCCCCAGATCGAACAGCTTCTTTCCGCCGGGGCGCTGTGCATGAACATCCTTCACGCCGCCACGGCCTCGGGCTGGGGGGCCTGCTGGCTGACGGGTTGGCCAGCCCATGACGCGGAATTCTGTGCCGCAGCCTTTGGCTGCACAGCAGGAGAGGCGGTCGCCGGCGTGATCCATATCGCCACGCCGACCGTCGCCCCGCCCGACAGGCCGCGGCCAGACCTTGCCCGCATCGTGACTTGGGCCTGACGGGAAAGGCAGAGGAGAGCGATGATCCTTAACGATTTCCTCAAAGCACTTCGGCAGGCGGGCGACCGCAGGTTCCGCCGGGTGCTGATCCTTGGTGTCCTCTTGTCGGTGGCGCTCCTTGCCTGCCTTTATGTGGCCTTTCTCTTCGCGCTTCAGACCTTTCTGCCCGAAACCCTCGATCTGCCGCTGATCGGCCCGGTCAGTGGGGTGGATACGCTTCTGTCTTGGGGTTCGGCGGTCCTGATGCTGGGGCTTTCCGTCTTTTTGATGGTCCCGGTCGCCTCGGCCTTTACCGGGATCTTTCTGGAAGATGTGGTGCAAGCGGTGGAGGACCGCCATTACCCCACCTTACCCGCAGTGGCGCGGCTGCCTGTCATGGATGGGCTGATCGATAGCGTGAATTTCATGGCCGTGCTGATCGCTGTGAACGTGGTGGCCTTCATCGCCTTCCTGTTCGCAGGCCCCTTTGGCCCGATCTTGTTCTGGGCGGTCAACGGCTTTCTTCTGGGGCGCGAATATTTCACGCTGGTCGCCATGCGCAGGCTAGGGCGGCAAGGGGCCAGGGCGCTCCGCGCACGTCACCCCATGGCGATCTGGGTGGCAGGGACCACCGTTGTCGATCCCACTCGTGAACCTCGTGATCCCAGTTCTTGGCATCGCGACCTTCACTCACCTCTTCCACCGCCTGAATGGCAAACAGGGCTAGCCCCCCAGACATCGCCCCCAGACATCGCCCCCAGACCTAGCCCCCAGACCTAGCCCCTAGACCCTGCCAAAGATCTATCTCAAAACCCCGGCCTGCCTTCTGCCCCCTTCATCTGTTCCCAAATAT
>JALOTC010000072.1 GCA_025458085.1 Cypionkella sp.
GCCCGACGCGCCTCCTCGCCCAACGCGATCAGGATGCCGGTGCGTTCCCGGTAAATCCCGAAATTCTTGGAACAGGAGGCTGCGATCAGCACTTCGGGGAAGCTTTCGGCCACCAACCGCGTGGCGGCGGCATCGGCCTCTAGCCCATCGCCAAAGCCTTGATAGGCAAGGTCCACCATCGGCACCGCAGCACGGGCCGACAGAAGCTTTACCACCTCGGCCCATTGGTCCATCGTCAGGTTCGCGCCGGTCGGATTGTGGCAGCAGCCATGCAGCAGCACCACATCGCCGGGGGCCACGCGGGCGAGGTCCTCCATCAGACCGGCCATATCGACACCGCGGGTCGCCGCATCGAAATAGCGGTATTCCGCCATCTTCATCCCTAGATATTTGATGATCGAGGGATGGTTCGGCCAAGTCGGATTGGAAATCCAGACCGTCGCGCCGGGGGCCGCCATGCGGATCAGTTCCAGCGCCTGCCGGATCGCGCCGGTGCCGCCGGGGGTCGCCACGCTGGCCGCGCGGGCCTCATAGCCTGCGCCAAGGATCATGCTGACCATGGCCGCGTTAAACGCAGGTTCCCCCGCGAGGCCCGTGTAGGTCTTGGTCCTTTCCGTCTCCCACAGCTTTTTCTCGGCCGCCTTCACGGCGCGCATCACCGGGGTCAGGCCGGTTGCGTCCTTGTACACGCCCACGCCAAGGTCGATCTTGTCGGTCCGCGCATCTTCGCGGAACATGGCGATCAGTTGCAGGATCTTGTCCTGCGGCTGCGGGTTCAGGGTTTCAAGCATCTGTCAGGGTCCTTTGGCGACAGCGAGATCTTCGTACATGCCCCATTCGGACCAAGATCCGTCATAGAGCGCGTGGTTGCGGTGGCCGATCCGTTCCAGCGCAAGCGACAGCACCGCCGCCGTGACGCCAGACCCGCAAGAGGTGATGGCAGGTTTTGTCAGATCCACCCCCGCGGCCTCGAACACCGCGCGCGCCTCGGCCGGGGATTTCATCGTGCCATCGGCATTGAGGAGCGTGACAAAGGGGATGTTCTTCGACCCCGGAATATGGCCAGATCGCAGGCCGGGGCGCGGCTCTGCCACTTCGCCCCGAAAACGCGGCGCGGCGCGGGCATCAAGGATTTCCGCCTCGTGCAATTTGGCGGCATGGGCCACCTGAGTCACGTCTTTGACCAGATGGTTCTGGCGGCTGACGGTGATGTGACGGTCGCGCAGGATCGGGGGCATATCCTCGATCTCGCGCCCTTCGGCCTTCCATTTCGGCAAGCCGCCGTCCAGCACAGCGATGTCGGTCTTGCCCATCAGGCGAAACAGCCACCAGACGCGGGCGGCGGAAAACAGCCCCGCGCCATCATAGACCACCACCTGATGCCCATCGCCCACCCCCATCGCGCGCATCCGGCTGATGAATTTTTCGGGTGGCGGGGCCATGTGGGGCAGGTTGGACCGCAGGTCCGAAATCTCATCAATGTCGAAAAACCGCGCGCCGGGGATATGGCCCGCCTCATATTCCGCCCGCGCATTGCGGCCAGCATCGGGCAGATACCAGCTTGCATCCAGCACCCGCAGGTCAGGGTCGCGCAAATGCGCGGCAAGCCAGTCGGTGGAGACAAGGGTCTTGGGGTCGTCCAAAGGCGAAGGGGCGGCAAGGGCTGTCTTGGGGGCTGTCATGGGGGCATGCTCCGCGCAGGTCACGCCGGGCATATATCGGCAGGGGGGATCAGGGCAAGGCCAGAGGCACCCGACCCGCCTTAGCCACGGGCGTTATGCTTCAGAAGCCTTGCCTTTTCACGATCCCAGTCGCGTTTCGCGCTGGTTTCGCGCTTGTCAGCCAGTTTCTTGCCCTTGGCCACGCCGATCTTGAGCTTCACCATGCCGCGATCGTTGAAATACATCTTCAAAGGCACGATGGTCATGCCTTCGCGGGCCGTCGCGTTCCAGAGCCGGCTGAGTTCCCGCTTGGACACCAGAAGCTTGCGCTTGCGGCGTTCCTCATGCCCCCAGGTCTTGGCGGGCAGATAAGGCGCGATATAGCCGTTGATCAGCCAAAGCTCCCCCCCTTCGACGCTGGCATAGCTTTCGCCAATGTTGCAGCCACCCTCGCGCAGGGATTTGACCTCGGACCCCATCAGAACAATGCCTGCCTCGATATCGGATTCGATGGCATAATCGAACCGCGCGCGGCGGTTTTCGGCAATCAGCTTGGAATTAGGGTCGGATTTCGTAGCCATGATCGCCCCGAGATAGGCGAGCGCGGCGCGCAAGTCCAGAGATCAGCGCGCGCGGGCCAGCGTGTAAAGGCCGGAGGCCACGATGAGCGCAGAGCCGATCAGCGTGGCGGCATCGGGCCTTTCGCCAAAGACGAATACGGCCAGCACCAGGGCAAAGACGATCCGGCTATAGCGGAAGGGGGTGACGAAAGAGACCTCGCCCGTCCGCATCGCACCCGTCAGCGCATGATAGGCCAAGATGCCAAAGACCGCCGTTCCCGCCAACAGGCCCAAGCCGCGCAGGTCAGGCATCACCGCCCCCCCTGACTGGGCAAGCAAGATCACCCCGGCGAGTGACAGCATGGCAAACCCCGCAAGGCCAAGCTGACGGTTCGACAAAACCTTGGGCGCGGCGCGCGTGGCAAGATCGCGGCCCGCAAAGCCAAGCATCCCGGCCACGGCCAAGAGCGACAGGGCCGAAAACCCCTCTACCCCCGGCCGCAAGATGATCAGCACCCCGATGAACCCCACCAGAACCGCCGACCAGCGCCGCCAGCCAACCCTTTCGCCAAGGAACAGCGCGGCAAAGGCCACGACGACCAAAGGCGTCGCCTGAAGGATGGCAGAGGTGGTGGAAAGCGGCGTCAGCGCGATGGCAAGGGCATAGAACAGCCTGCCTGCCACCTCGAACATCGAACGGACCAAAAGTGCCGGGTGCATGATGGCGCGGGGCAAGGGCGGCTCGCCCGCCCGCCACGACAAAAGGCCAAAGACGACCATGCCGCACAGCCCCACGATCAGCGTCACTTGCCCCACCGGCATGGTCTGTGCCGCCGCCTTGAGGAACATATCCTCCACCGCAAAGCCCGCCATGGAGGCGACCATGAGAAGTGCGCCGCGAAGATTATCGGTCAGGGGCATGGGGTCGCTGCATAAGGGGGCGGTCGTTTCCTGCAACCGCGCCCCGCATGCCATCCTCAGTTCAGGATACCCGCATGGCGCATGGCGGCGCGGATGCGGTCTTTGGTGCCATCGGTCAGGCCGACCAGCGGCAGGCGCACCTCTTCCGAGCAGCGCCCCAAAAGCGACAGTCCGTATTTCGCGCCGGCCAGACCGGGTTCGATGAAAATCGCCTCGTGCAGCGGCATGAGACGGTCTTGGTAGTCCAGCGCCTTGGCATAATCGCCCGCCAAGGTGGCCTCTTGGAATTCGGCGCACAGGCGGGGGGCGACATTGGCCGTGACCGAGATGCAGCCCCGCCCGCCATGGGCGTTGAAACCAAGCGCCGTGGCATCCTCGCCCGACAATTGGATGAAATCCGCCCCGCAGGAGGCGCGCTGCATCGACACGCGCTCAATCTTGCCCGTCGCATCCTTGACCCCGATGATCCGCGGCAGTTCCGCCAGCCTTCCCATGGTTTCGGGCGTCATATCCACGACCGACCGGCCGGGAATGTTGTAGATCACGATGGGCAGGGTGCAGCAGTCATGCAGGGCCTTGAAATGCTGATAAAGGCCCTCTTGCGTGGGCTTGTTGTAATAGGGCGTTACCACCAGCGCGGCATCTGCCCCCACGCGTTCGGCATGCTGGATCAGGCGAATGCCTTCGACCGTATTATTCGACCCGGCCCCTGCCACCACCGGCACGCGGCCTGCGGTGAACTTCACCACCGCCTCGATCACGGCCTCATGTTCTTCGTGGCTGAGGGTCGGGCTTTCGCCCGTGGTCCCCACGGGCACCAGACCATGCGAGCCTTCGGCAATCTGCCAATCCACGAGTTTTTTCAGCGCATCCATATCGACGTCGCCGTTCTTGAACGGCGTCACCAGGGCAGGCATGGACCCTTTGAGCATGGAACGCTTCTCCTCTCGTGGCGGGGCCGGACTCGCGGCCCCCTTCTGAACGCCCCTTCCTTAGCCGGGCCTTAGCCCCTTGCCAAGCGGCGGCATCGTGCCGAAGTCGCGGGAACGTGGCTTGAGCAGGCGCAGGCCTTCCGGCACAATCGCAAACATGAGCAGAATAAGAACACACAGGCTTGGCGGGCTTTTGGCCTGCATTCTTTCCGTGGCGGCACTGGCGAGCCCCGCAACTGCGGACCCCTCCGCCCTGCGCGCGGCCCAAGACCTTGCCCGCACGGGCGATTGGGATGGCGCGCTGCGCGCCGCCGGCGGCGAAGTTGCGCGCGATATCATCGAATGGCAACGCTTGCGCGCGGGCGAAGGGCTGCTCGGCGATTACGAGGCTTTCCTTCAACGCCGCCCCGATTGGCCGGGCCTGCCCCTGTTGCGCGAAAAGGGTGAAGAGGCGGTGGCGCGGTCAGACACGCCCGCGCGGGTGATCGCATGGTTCAACGGCACAGCGCCGCAGACAGGCGAAGGCGCGGTGGCGCTTGTCCGCGCCCTGCGAGCCGAGGGCCGGGTGGCGGAAGCCGAACAGGTCGCCATGACGGCTTGGGTGAACCTGTCCTTTACCACCGCCGAGGAAGAGGCGCTCTTGTCGATGGCGGGCGATAGCCTTGCCGCTGTGCATGAAACGCGGCTGGATCGGCTGCTCTGGGATGGCAGCCGGGTCGAGGCGGGGCGGATGCTGCCCCGCGTCTCTGCCGGATGGCAGGCTTTGGCGCGGGCGCGGATGGCGCTCCGCGCCGATGAGGAGGGGGTGAACGCCCTGATCGAGGCTGTGCCTTCGACGCTTGCCTCTGACCCCGGCCTTGCCAATGAACGCTTTATTTGGCGGATGCGGCGCGAACGTTATGACGATGCGCTGCCCCTGATCCTTGACCGCAGCGCCTCGCCCGCCGCCTTGGGCGATCCTGCGGCTTGGGCGCAGCGGCGGGTGACGCTGTCACGCTGGCTGATGCGGCAAGGCCGCCCGTCCGAGGCTTATCGCGTGGCCAGCGCCCACCATCTGACCGGGGGCGCGGCTTGGGCCGATCTGGAATTCATCGCCGGTTTCTTGGCTCTGCGGCGCCTGAATGACCCCGCCACCGCGCTTTCCCATTTCCGACAGTTGGAGGCGGGGGTTTCCACCGGCATCTCCCTGTCGCGGGCGCAATATTGGCAAGGCCGCGCGCAAGAGGCGCTGGGTCAGGCAGAGGCCGCACAGGCAAGCTATCGCAAGGCGGCGCAGCATCAGACCGCCTATTACGGCCTTCTTGCCGCCGAAAAGCTGGGGCTTGACTTGGACCCTGCGCTTTTGTCCGATGCCCGTGCGCCCGATTGGCGGCAGGCGGCTTGGACGCGATCCTCGGTGCATGAGGCGGCGCTGATGCTCTTGCGCGCGGGCGATTTCCCGCAGGCGCGGCGCTTCTGGCTGCATCTGGCCGAGGGCCTCGATGCCACAGGTCTGGCGCAGATGGGCGATATGGCGCTTGCGCTCGACCAGCCCAACCTTGCCGTTCTGGTGGGCAAGGCGGCGGCGGAACGCGGCGTGATCTTGCCGCGCGCCTATTACCCCATGACCGACATGGTCCCTGATGGGCTGGCCGTCAGCCGCGCCTTTGCCAAGGCCATCGCCCGGCGCGAAAGTGAATTTGACCCCACCGCCAGGTCGCAGGCCGATGCGCGGGGCTTGATGCAGGTTCTGCCCGGCACGGCGCAGATGGTTGCCCCCAAGATCGGCCTGCCGTTCGAGGCCGCCCGGCTGACCCGTGACCCGGCCTATAACGTGAAGATCGGCAGCCAATATCTGGCCGATCTGGTGGCGGAATTCGGCCCCTCTATCGCGCTTGTCGCCTCGGGCTATAACGCTGGCCCCGGCAGACCGCGCAATTGGATCACCGAATTCGGGGACCCGCGTTTGCCACAGGTGGATGTGGTGGATTGGGTCGAGTCGATCCCGTTTTCCGAAACGCGAACCTATGTGATGCGCGTCGTCGAAGGTGTGGTGATCTATCGCGCCAAATTACGCGGATCGACCGGGCCGGTGCGGGTAACGGCAGAGTTGAAGGGCTAGCCCTTCTCGCGCAGCCGTTGCCGCCACAGGGTAAAGATCCCCGCCGCCACGATGATCACCGTGCCGATCAGGACGTTCATCTGCAACGTCTCGCCAAAGAGTGTCAGGCCCAAGAGGCTGGCGATCGGCAGTTGCAGATAGGCAAAGGGTTGGATGGCGGAGGCTTCCGCCACCTCATAGGCGCGGATCAACAGCCAATGCGACAGGGCGGCGGTGCAGCACAGACAAGCCATCCATCCCCAATCGGCGGGGGCCATTGGTTCCCAATGCCAGACGCCGATCAGTGTCATCACCAGCGCCCCGCCCATCCCCGTCCAGAAGAAAGAGACAGAAGCCGCGTCATAGCGCCCGACATAGCGGGTCAGAAGGCCGTAGAGCGCGAACATCAGCGCCGCGCCCAGCGGGATCAGCGCCGCTGGGTCAAAGACCCCCACGCCCGGTTGCAGGATGATCAGCACACCCACAAAGCCCACGCCAATCGCCGTCCATCGCCGCCAGCCGACCTTTTCGCCCAGCACAGGGCCAGAAAGGGCGGCAATCAGCAAGGGATATGTCGCAAAGACCGCATGGCTTTCGATCAGGCCCAGCGTGACAAAGGCCAAGACCATCAGGCAGATTTCCAAGGCGAGCAAGACGCCCCGGAAAAGCTGTGTCTTGGGCCGGTTGGACCGGACCGCCGCGCCCAAGCCCCCCGGCGCGCGGGCGGCCAGCACCATCACGAACAGGGCAAAGAACCAGAACCGGATCATCACCACCATCCAGACATTGTAGCTGCCGCCCAGATGGCGTGAGATGGCGTCTTGGATCGAAAAGACCGTGGCCGTGGCGACCATCAACAGGATGCCCAGCCGCGTGTTCTGCGGCGCGCTCATGCCCGGTGCCTTTCCAGCGACAGGGTGTAAAGCCCCGCCGCGATGATGATGCCCGCGCCAAGGGCGACCATGGGGGCGAGCGTCTCGTCATAGATCACGATGCCGATGATCGTGACAAAGACGATCTGAAGATAGGAATAGGGCTGCACCCGCGCCGCCTCGATCTGTTCGTAGCATTTCAGTAAAAGCCAATGCGAAAAGACCGAAAGCGCGCAATAGATGGCCAGCGGCACCCAGTCTTGTGGCGCGACCGCTTCCCAATTCGGCAGGCCGATCACGGTCATCAGAACCGCACCGATGATGCCGGGCCAGAAAAAGGATGGGAAGGTCGGCTCGTCCCGCGTCATCAGCCGCGTCAACACAGAATAAAGCGCAAACATCAGCGCGGCAGCAAAGGGCAACAATGCCGCGGGGGTAAAGACCCCCATGCCGGGGCGGAGAATTACCAAAACTCCCAAAAGCCCCGCACCAATCGCGGCCCAGCGTTGCCAGACCATCCGCTCTCCCAAGAGGGGGCCAGAAAGCGCCGCGATCAACAGCGGGCAGATCGCGAAAACCGCATGGCTTTCGATCAGCCCGATCATCGTATAGCCCCAGACGATCAGGCAAATCTCGGCCACCAGCAGCACCGAGCGCACCACATGCACCCCGATCCGGCGCGAGGCGGTGGCGGCGCGCATCCCCTCGGGCCGGCGCAGGGCCAAAAGCATCACAAAGCCTGCAAAGACCCAATAGCGCAGCATGATGATCATGGGCGTGTTGTAGGTTTCGGCCAGATGGCGCGAAAACCCATCCTGCGCGGCAAAAGTGGCCACGGCGGCAATCATCAGAAAGATGCCAAGCCTTGGGTTGCGGCTCATCCCTTGCCCCATTTCCGGCCACAGCTCATGTGCCGTTTGGACCCGAACCCCGGGCGACGCTCCACCACGAACCCAGCCGCCGCCAAGGCGCGGCGGACATGACCTGCTGCCGTGTAGGTGGAAAAGCTTCCCCCCGGAAAGGTATGGTCAAAGACCTGCGCCATCAGGTCATCTGCCCAAAGTTCAGGGTTCTTGGCGGGGGAAAACCCATCCAAAAACCACGCATCGGCCTGCCCCTCCCATGCGGGCAGGGTCTGGCGCGCATCGCCTTCGATCACCCTCAGGTCTAGACCCGGCAGGGCAATCTCTCGCTCTCCCGCGCGCCATGCCTCCAGAAACGGCCCCGCCACGGCCAAAGCCTCGGGGAAGGCGTGCAGCGCGCGGGCGATTTCATCTGCCGAAAGCGGAAAGGCTTCGAAACTGGTAAAGCGCAGCCGCCCCGCGCCGCCCTTGGCCTGCCAGGCAAGCAGCGTGGCCAGCATGTTCAGCCCCGTGCCAAAGCCAAGTTCCGCGATATGGAACCCATCCGCCAGCCGCGCGGGCAGGTCATTGCCTGCCAAAAAGACATGCCGCGTCTCGGCCAAGCCCCCTTGGAGCGAGAAATAAGGGTCATCGAACCGGCGCGAGACGGGGATGGCCCCGTCCTTCCACTCCAGCCCTTCGCTCTGGTCCTGCGTCGTCATTTCGCCTATGCCTTCTGCCGCTGTCTGGATCATGGGGCGCGGGCAATGGCAAGGGTCGATCTGACGGTGATGGGTGGCGGCATCTTTGGCCTGTCCATCGCATGGGAGGCGGCAAGGCGCGGGGCGCGGGTTCGCGTGATCGAGGCGCGGCGGATCGGTGCCGGATCATCGGGCGGGATTGTCGGCGCCTTGGCCCCGCATGTGCCGGAAAACTGGAACCCCAAAAAACAATTCCAACTGGAAAGCCTGCTCATGGCCCAAACCTTCTGGGCCGAGGTCGCGCGGGCGGGCGGGCAAGACCCCGGCTATGCCCGCCTTGGCCGCTGGCAGCCCTTGGCCGATGCGGCTGCGGTTCAGATCGCACAGGCACGGGGGGCCGAGGCCGCGACACTCTGGCACGGGCAAGCGGTCTGGCGTGTGATCCCCCGGCCTGAGGGCAACTGGGCCCCCATCAGCGCAACCGGCCTTGTCATCGAAGATACGCTCTCTGCCCGGCTTTCCCCACGCGCTGCGGCGCGGGCGCTGGTGGCTGCGATCCGCGCTAAAGGGGGCGAGGTGGTGGAAGGCGAAGCCAAAGCCGAAGGGGCCGTGGTCTGGGCCACAGGCTATGCGGGCCTTCTGGACCTCACCGCCGCCTTCGCCCGCCCGGTGGGCGCAGGGGTCAAGGGGCAGGCGTTGCTCCTCGCCCATGACGCAGGCGATCTGCCCCAGCTTTATGCGGGCAGTCTGCATATCGTGCCGCATGGCGATGGCACTGTAGCCATCGGCTCCACCTCGGAAAACACATGGGACGATCCAGAGGCGACCGATGCGCAGGCCGATGCGCTTCTGGCGCAGGCAGCGGCGGCGTGCCCGGCGCTTGAAGGGGCGCGCATTCTGGAACGCTGGGCCGGCATTCGCCCCCGCGCCCGCAGCCGTGCGCCCTTGCTTGGCCCATGGCCGGGGCGGGCGGGGCATTACATCGCCAATGGCGGCTTCAAGATCGGCTTCGGCATGGCCCCAAAGGTAGCCCAAGTCATGGCCGACCTCATCCTGTCGGGCAAAGACGCGATTCCAACCGGCTTCAGAACAGATGAGGCGCTGGCCTAAGCCCCCACACCGGGGCTGGGCAGGATGCGGACGCCGTTGATCTGCCATCCGTCGGCGGTTTCGATCATCTGGTAATCCAACACATGGCGTTGGCCATTCTGATCCGTGATCATCACCCGCTGCCACAACCGCCCGCCTTCCTCATGCAGGTCCAGCATCTGCACATCTGCCGGGCGGTGCACCATCGGATAGCCCTGCCGGACCATCAGGCCGAAATTCTCTGCCGTGCCGAACATGGATTTGATGCTGGGCGAGGCATAGGTGAAGGCCGTCGCAAAATCATCCTGCGAAAAAGCATCAAGCTGATTCTGGATCGTCTGCCGGATTGAGCCTTCCTCGGCCATGGCGGGGAAGGAGAGGAATAGGGCAAGAAAAAAGGCGGGCAAGCGCATGAACTATTCCCAACGGTCTGATCGGCATGAATGGATCTAGCGCGAAGGCCGCCCGCGTCAAAGACGGGGCGGCGCGCATTGGGATAGGTCGTCGGGAAAGTTGCGGATCAGGCCGCCAAGGCGCCAGAAAGCCCACGATCGATCAGGGCGATGGTTTCTGCCACACCATAAAGCGCCACGAAACCACCGAACCGCGGGCCTTCAGATGCGCCCAAAAGCACTTCGTAAAGCGCCTTGAACCAGCACTTCGTAAAGCGCCTTGAACCAGTCGCGCAACGGCTCAAACCCGTGGTCTTTGCCAACCGCAAAGACCATGCTTTGAAGGGCATCGGCATCCAGCCCGCCTTCCCAAGCAGCAAGCCGCACGCGCAGATCCTCCATCGCGGCACGCTCGCGCGCGTCGGGCAGGCGGAAAACCCGGGTCGGCGCGATCTTGTCGGCGAAGTAGCGCACGGCAAAGCCCGCGGCGGCATCAAGGTCGGGATGCGTCTCTGGCGATGCCTCTGGTGCATAGGCGCGGAT
>JALOTC010000073.1 GCA_025458085.1 Cypionkella sp.
ACGCCCGCCAATTCCAAGGCCCCCGTGGCGCAGAGGATCAGGTCATATTCCCCCGACAGCCCGCCCATCACGGCGGCAATCCGCGCCTCATCGGTCAGGTCCAGCCCATCCCCGCTGCGCGACAGGCCCGTGACCACATCGCCGCGCGCCGCAAGATGCGCCGCCACCGCCGCCCCAATGCCACCCGATGCGCCAATGACCAAAGCCCGCATGACCGCCCCTTTCACCCGCTTCGGGGCCAGAGCTAGGACGCCCGCCCCCGCCATCAATGCCCCGCCCCAAGCGGCACCCCGCCATTTCCCCCTTTACATTCCGCGCGCCGTGGCTATCGTCGCGCCCCATGTCACGGAAACCAACCCTCGCAGCCAGACATTGCGCCTTTTGCGCCCTGCTGCCCCGTGGCTTGCTTCTTCTTAGCCGCCTCTGAGCGTGCCACCGGGCGCGACCGCTCAGAGGTGACCAGCGCCCCGCAAGCGACACTGGCAAGAAGACAAGGATCACGCCGATGAACACGACCACCAAACAGGACCGCGTCCTGATTTTCGACACCACGCTGCGCGATGGCGAACAAAGCCCCGGCGCGACCATGACACATGAGGAAAAGCTGGAAATCGCCGGTCTCCTCGATGAAATGGGCGTCGATATCATCGAAGCGGGTTTTCCCATTGCGTCCGAGGGCGATTTCGCCGCCGTGTCGGAAATCGCGAAACGGTCAAAGAACTCCACCATCTGCGGGCTGGCACGGGCGAATTTCAAGGATATCGACCGCTGCTGGGAGGCGGTGAAGCACGCAGCAAGCCCCCGCATCCACACCTTCATCGGCACCTCGCCGCTCCACCGGGCGATCCCCAATCTGGACATGGACCAGATGGCGGAACGCATCCACGAAACCGTGACCCATGCCCGCAACCTCTGCGACAACGTGCAATGGTCGCCGATGGATGCCACGCGGACCGAACCCGATTACCTCTGCCGCGTCGTGGAAATCGCGATCAAGGCCGGGGCCACCACGATCAATATCCCCGATACCGTGGGCTACACCTACCCGATGGAATCGGCCAAGATCATCCAGATGCTGCTGGAACGTGTGCCGGGGGCCGATACGATCACCTTCGCCACCCACTGCCACAACGACCTCGGCATGGCCACCGCCAACGCACTCGCAGCGGTGGAGGCGGGTGCCCGGCAAATCGAATGCACGATCAACGGCCTTGGCGAACGCGCGGGCAATACCGCGCTCGAGGAAGTCGTCATGGCCATGCGCGTGCGCAACGACATCCTGCCTTATGCCACGGGCATCGACACGACCAAGATCATGAACCTCTCGCGCCGGGTGTCCCAAGTTTCCGGCTTCCCGGTACAGTTCAACAAGGCCATCGTCGGCAAGAACGCCTTCCTGCATGAATCCGGCATCCATCAGGACGGCGTGCTGAAAAACGTCCAGACGTTCGAAATCATGCGCCCCGAAGATATCGGCCTCACGGCGAAGAACATCGCCATGGGCAAGCATTCGGGCCGCGCCGCCCTGCGCGCCAAGCTCAAGGAACTGGGCTTCGATCTGGCTGACAACCAACTCAATGATGTCTTTGTCCGCTTCAAGGCGCTCGCCGACCGCAAGAAGGAAGTCTATGACGACGACCTGATCGCCCTGGTGGCGGATGAGCAGACCAACGATGCCTATGAATACCTGCAACTCAAGAAACTGCGGGTAATCTGCGGCACCGAAGGCCCGCAAGAGGCCGACATGATCCTGTCGATCGATGGCAAGGATCACCACATTGACGCCACCGGCGATGGCCCGGTCGATGCCGCCTTCAACTGCGTGAAGATGCTTTTCCCGCACAAGGCCCGGCTCGAGGTCTATCAGGTCCATGCCGTGACCGAAGGCACCGATGCGCAGGCGACCGTTTCGGTCCGCCTGCAAGAGGAAGGGCGCATCGTCACCGGGTCCAGCGCCGATACCGACACGATCGTCGCCTCCACCCGCGCCTATATCAATGCGCTGAACCGCCTGATCGTGCGGCGGCAGAAAACCGCACCGGGCGAGGATGTAAAGACCGTCAGCTATCACGGCGAATAACGCAGCCGCCTCAAGCCCTGCGGGCTTTCGTTGCTGCCCCCCGCGCAACGAAGACCCGCAAGGGCCTGAGGTGCCACCGCTACAGCGGCCCGAACCGTTCCGACAACGCCGCCGCATGGCCCGCAAGCGCCGGCACCCCCGCCCATTGCGCCAAAAGATCGGCCCAGCGCAGCGCGACAAAGGTGACATCATCGCCCTTCACCGCATGGGCGAAATCCTCGATCTCTGCCGCATGGCGGGCAATCGCCTCTGGCGAAACCGGCTTGCCGTTCGCCCAATGCGCAGGCGCGGCGTGAAGGTAAACCAGCACCGCCCCCCGCGCCCGTTTGATCCCCTGATTGCGCAGGCCATAAGCGTGTTTCACCAATTGCACCGCATCAAGACAGCGATAACTTAGCCCGCCGCTGTGCAGCGCATGGCGCATCGCCGTCCACCGCGCCATGCCCGGCCCCCAATCCCGGCTCTCATAGGCTTCGCTGAACACCGGTGCCTTGCGCGGGCGAAACGGCTCGTATCGCTTGGCCTCGATCCCGACCAAGGTGGTCGCCGTTGTCACCGCCGCATCAAGCCACGGATGCCGCCCGCCCGCCCAAGGAAAGCGCATCTCCGCCTCGATCTCGACCGCCACAGGCTGCCCCATCGGCACCGAGGGCAGCGGCGGCAGCGCGCTGGCACGCTCCACAAACCAACCAAAAGCATTGGCCGACAGCGCCGCCGAACTTTCCGGCGCATCGAACTTGCCCGTCGAAAGCTCATGCCCCGGACTGCGGCGCAACGCCGCCAGCACCGCCTCTCGCGGCACGCCGGGCAAGAACACAGGGTCAGTCATGGCAGGCGCTCCCGCGAAAAGATCATACCCGGCCAGCTTTGCGCCACCCCGCCCCCCTCCACAACCGCCAAAGTGCTGTCCCGTCACACAACAAAGTGCGCAGCCCTTGCGCGGCCTTCCGCCTGCGGGGCTTTCGCTCGGCCACACAGGTCCTTATATGGGGGCGCCCGCCGGGACTGGCCCCGAGTCGCGGGGCTTTGACTATTGCAAAGGACAGCTCATGCCGCTTTCTGGCCTCTTCTCGTCGGATATGGCGATCGACCTCGGCACGGCGAATACGCTCGTCTATATCCGGGGCAAGGGGATCGTGCTGAACGAACCCTCGGTCGTCGCCTATCATGTGAAAGACGGGAAAAAACAGGTCCTTGCCGTGGGCGAAGATGCCAAGCTGATGCTGGGCCGCACCCCCGGCACGATCGAGGCGATCCGGCCGATGCGCGATGGCGTCATCGCCGATTTCGACAGCGCCGAGGAAATGATCAAGCATTTCATCCGCAAGGTCCACAAGCGCACCACCTTTTCAAAGCCAAAGATCATCGTCTGCGTCCCCCATGGCGCAACTCCGGTGGAAAAGCGCGCCATACGCCAGTCGGTCCTTTCCGCAGGCGCGCGCCGCGCGGGCCTGATCGCGGAACCCATCGCCGCCGCCATCGGTGCGGGCATGCCGATCACCGACCCCACCGGCAACATGGTCGTCGATATCGGCGGCGGTACCACCGAAGTCGCAGTCCTCTCGCTCGGTGACATCGTCTATGCGCGGTCCGTGCGCGTCGGCGGTGACAGGATGGACGAGGCGATCATCAGCTACCTCCGCCGCCACCAGAACCTTCTTATCGGCGAATCCACCGCCGAACGGATCAAGACCTCCATCGGCACCGCCCGGATGCCAGATGACGGGCGCGGCGCATCCATGCAGATCCGAGGCCGCGACCTTCTGAACGGCGTGCCCAAGGAAACCGAAATCAACCAAGCCCAAGTGGCCGAGGCGCTGGCCGAACCCGTCCAGCAAATCTGCGATGCGGTCATGCAGGCGCTGGAAACCACCCCGCCCGACCTCGCCGCAGATATCGTGGACCGGGGCGTCATGCTCACGGGCGGCGGCGCGCTGCTCGGCGATCTGGATCTTGCCTTGCGCGAACAGACCGGCCTGTCCATCTCGGTCGCCAATGAATCACTCAATTGTGTCGCGCTCGGCACCGGCAAGGCGCTGGAATATGAAAAGCAACTGCGCCACGTGATCGATTACGATAGCTGACTTGGCCTGAAAGTCCGGGCAGACTGGAACCGCCATGTCAAAGACCCGCACAGATGCTGAGGAATTCTCGCGCCCGCTTCGTCGGGTGCTTGTGGCCGTTCTGGTCGTGCTCCTCCTCGCCCTCTTCCTGCTCTGGCGCATCGATAGCCCGCGCGTCGAACGCTTCCGCGCGGCCCTGATCGATCAGGTCGTCCCCTCGTTCGACTGGGCGCTGGTGCCCGTGACCCGCGTGGCCAATATGGTCGATCAGTTCCAAAGCTACGCAAGCCTTTACGAACAAAATCAGGAACTGCGCCGCGAATTGCAGCAGATGAAGGCGTGGCGCGAAGCGGCGCTGCAACTCGAACAGCAAAATGCCCGTCTTCTGGACCTCAACCAAGTCCGGCTCGACCCGAAGCTGACCCATGTCACCGGGCAGGTGCTGGCCGATTCCGGCAGCCCTTTCCGCCAATCGGTGCTGATCAACGTCGGCAGCCGCGATGGCATCCGCGACGGATGGGCCACGATGGATGGCATCGGCGTCGTCGGCCGCATCTCGGGCGTGGGCGCGCGCACCAGCCGCGTGATCCTGCTGACCGATACCAACAGCCGCATCCCCGTGACCGTGCAGCCCTCGGGCCAACGCGCCATCCTCTCGGGCGACAATTCGAACCTGCCCCCGCTGGATTTCCTCGAAGACCCGGGCGAGGTGCGCCCCGGCGACCGCGTGGTCAGTTCCGGCGATGGCGGCATGTTCCCGGCAGGGCTTCTGGTGGGCCAAGTGGTCATGGGCAATGACCGTCGCCTCCGTGTCAGCCTTTCCGCCGATTACCAGCGGCTTGAATTCCTCCGCGTCCTGCGCAGCCACGATCTTGCCCCCATCACCGATGCGGGCGCGCTGATCGCCCCCCCCGTCCTGCCCGCTGGCCCCGACACCGAAGGCGCGCTCGCCACCGATCCGATCCCCGCCCGCGGCACTCAGCCCGAGGCTGATCCAGAGGCCGATGCCTCCACCGAAACGGATGGCGGCGATGGTTGATCTCTTGCGCTCGCAGGTCTGGACATTCCGCGCCGCCTTCCTCGGCATCGCTTTGGCGCTGCTGTTCTTGCGCCTGCTGCCACTCGGTGCGGGGGCGGGGGCCTGGCCGGGGCCCGACATCCTGCTGTGCGTGATCTTCGCCTGGGCCATGCGGCGACCCGATTACCTGCCGGTTTGGCTCCTCGCCCTTGTCCTCTTGCTCGAGGACATCCTCCTCATGCGCCCACCGGGGCTCTGGACCGCCGTCGTCATCATCGCCGTCGAATTCATCCGGTCACGCGTGGCGCTGACCCGCGAACTGACCTTCCTCGTCGAATGGGCGCTCGTTGCCGCCTTGATGCTCGGCTGCCTGCTGGCCTACCGGCTGGTTTTCACGTTATCGTTCCTGCCACAGTCGGGATTCGGCTTTGCCTTGATGCAGGTTCTGTGGTCCATCCTCTGCTATCCGCTGGTCGTGGGCCTCAGCCGCCTTGCCTTCGACCTGCGCAAGCCCGCCACGGGCGAGGTTGACAGCTACGGGCGGCGCCTGTGACCAGTCTGGAAAGCAGGGGGCCAAGGGTAGGATGAGACGCAGCCAGAAGGAAACGGATGACGCCGCCCGCGTCACCCACCGCCGGGCGCTCTTGCTCGGTGGGGCAATGACGGCCATGTTCGCGGTCCTCGGCGCAAGGATGCGCTATCTGTCCGTGGAACAGGCCGACCGCTTCAAGCTTCTGGCCGAAGAAAACCGCATCTCCATCCGCCTCATCCCCCCCGCCCGCGGCCTGATCCAAGACCGCAACGGCAAGCTGATCGCGGGCAATGAACAGAACTACCGCGTTGTCATCACCCGCGAAGATGCGGGCGATGTCGATGCCGTGCTGGCCAAACTCGCCCATGTCATTCCGCTCACCGCCGATGATCTGGAACGCACGGCACGCGAAATGGGCCGCACCTCGCCCTTCGCTCCCGTCACCGTGGCCGACCGCCTCTCGTGGGAGGATCTGTCCAAGGTCGCGCTCAACGCCCCCTCCCTCCCCGGCGTCTCGCCCGAGGTGGGCCTGTCGCGGCTCTACCCCCGCGATACCGATTTCGCCCATGTCGTGGGCTATGTCGGCCCCGTCTCGGAACGTGATCTCGAAGGGCTGGACAGCCCCGATCCCCTCCTCACCATCCCCAAGTTCCAGATCGGCAAGATCGGCGTCGAACGCTGGCTCGAAGATCACCTGCGCGGCAGCGCCGGCACCAAAAGGATCGAGGTGAATGCCGTGGGCCGCGTCATGCGCGAACTCGAACGGCAAGAAGGCACCCCCGGTGCCGATATCCGCCTCACGATCGATGCCGATGTGCAAAACTTCGCCCAAGCGCGGATGGGCAGCGAATCCGCCGCCACCGTGGTCATGGATGTGACGAATGGCGATATCCTTGCCATCGCCTCTTCCCCCTCCTTCGACCCGAACCTCTTTGTCCGCGGCATCAGCCACACGGATTACAACGCGCTGATGGAAGATGACCACCGCCCCTTGGCGAACAAGACGGTGCAGGGCGTCTATCCCCCCGGCTCCACCTTCAAGATGGTCACCGCCCTCGCCGCGATCAAAGAGGGCATCATCGATGTGAACACCACCGTCCGCTGCCCCGGCCATCTAGAGGTGGGCGGCCGCCGCTTCCACTGCTGGAAACGCGCGGGCCATGGCGCGGTCAACCTTGAAAAATCCCTCGCCGAAAGCTGCGACGTCTATTACTACGACATCGCGCAGAAGGTCGGCATCGACAAGATCGCCGAAATGGGCCGCATCCTTGGCCTCGGCATCCGCCATGATATCCCGATGTCCGCCATCGCCGAAGGCATCATGCCCAATCGCGCCTGGAAGCGGGAACGCCACAATGCCGATTGGCGCATCGGCGATACGATCAACGCCTCCATCGGGCAGGGCTATGTCCTTTCGTCCCCCCTCCAGCTTGCCGTGATGACCGCCCGCCTCGCCACTGGCCGCGCCGTGGTGCCCCGGCTTGTCAAATCCATCGACGGGCGCGAAACCGAAGTGGCAGAGGCCCCCGATATGGGCATCTCGCTCGAGGCTTTGCGCAAGATCCGCTCTGGCATGCATGCCACGATGAACACCGAACGCGGCACGGCCTTCTCCTCGCGCATCGTCGAACCCACGCTCGTCTGGGCGGGCAAGACCGGCACCAGTCAGGTCCGCAACATCTCTGCCGCCGAACGGGCGCGCGGCGTCATCTCCAATGACCAACTGCCGTGGAACCGCCGCGACCATGCGCTGTTCGTGGGCTACGCCCCCTATGACGCACCGCGCTATGCGATTGCGGTGATCGTGGAACATGGCGGGGGCGGCTCCACCGCCGCAGCCCCCATGGCGCGCGACATCATGCTCAGCGCGCTCTCGGGGGGCCTGCCGCCACTGGCCGCCTATCCGCAAAGCCAGCGCAACCGCATCGCCTCCATGCTCGAAGACCTGCCGCTGCGCGATGCCGAAGGCCGCGTCTCCGGCCCCTCGCGCGCCTGAGGTCCGGCGATGAGCTTTCTGGAATACCGCGTCAAATACGTCCCCTCCGGCCTGAAGAAGGTCCTCTATCTCAACTGGCCTTTGGTCGTGCTGGTCACCGCCGTGGCGGCTGTGGGATGGCTCGCGCTTTATTCCATCGCGGGGGGGCGGATGGATGTCTGGGCCGGGCGGCAAATGCAGGTCTTTGCCCTCGGCGCGGTCTTGATGTTCATCATCGCCTTCGTCCCCATCTGGTTCTGGCGCAACCTGTCGCTTCTCGCCTATCTCTTCGGCCTCGCGCTGCTGCTGATCGTCGAATTCTTCGGCACCGTCGGCATGGGCGCCCAGCGCTGGATCGAAATCGGCGGCTTCCGCCTGCAACCGTCCGAGTTGATGAAAGTCTCGCTCGTGATGATGCTGGCCGCCTATTACGATTGGCTGGATGTCAAAAAGGTCTCGCGCCCGCTCTGGGTGTTGATCCCCGCGATCCTGACCGTGATCCCCACGCTGTTCGTGCTGATGCAGCCCAACCTTGGCACGGCGCTGATCCTTCTGATGATCGGCGGCGCGGTCATGCTGCTTGCTGGCGTCAGTTGGTGGTATTTCGCCGCCGTCATCACCGGCGTCGTCGCCACGATCTGGGCGGTCTTTGCCAGCCGTGGCACGAGCTGGCAACTCCTCCACGATTACCAATTCCGCCGGATCGACACGTTCCTTGATCCCACCGCCGACCCGCTCGGCGCGGGCTATAACATCATTCAGGCGCAGATCGCCCTTGGCTCCGGCGGCTGGTCGGGCAAGGGCTTCATGCAAGGCACCCAATCCCGCCTGAACTTCCTGCCCGAAAAACACACCGACTTCATCTTCACCACCTTGGGCGAAGAATTCGGCTTCGTCGGCGTCTTTTCCATCCTCCTTCTCTACGCGCTCATCCTTGTGTTCTGTTATGTCTCCGCGCTGCAAAACAAGGACCGCTTCTCCTCGCTCCTCATCCTCGGCATCGCGGTCAACTTCTTCCTCTACCTCGCCGTGAACCTCTCCATGGTCATGGGCCTCGCCCCCGTGGTCGGCGTGCCTCTGCCCTTCCTCTCTTACGGCGGCTCCGCCATGCTCGTGCTTCTGGTGGCCTTCGGGCTGGTCCAAAGCGCGCATATCCACAGACCGAGATAGACCTTGCCCAAGATTCTCTTCGCCGACCCTGCCCTCTGGCCCGACTACAGCACCGCCCTGCCGCAAGCCTTGGCAGAGGCTGGCATCCCCGCCGATCTGGTGCTGGAGGCCGCGCCGGAAACGGTGGATTACATCGTCTATGCCCCGTCGGCCCCCTTGCAGGATTTCACCCCCTATACCCGCACCAAGGCCGTGCTCAGCCTCTGGGCCGGGGTAGAGCGGATCGTCGGCAATGCCACGCTGACCCAACCGCTTTGCCGCATGGTGGACCCGGCGCTGACCGAAGGCATGGTGGAATGGGTCACAGGCCACGCCCTGCGCCATCACCTCGGGATGGATCGCCACATCTTCAACCCCGATCACCTCTGGCAACCCAAGCCGCCCCCCCTGGCCCGCGAACGCCCCGTGACGATCCTTGGCCTTGGCGAACTCGGCACCGCCTGCGCCCGCGCGCTCGCCGCGCTCAACTTCCCCGTGACAGGGTGGAGCCGCAGCCCCAAATCCATTCCCGGCATCCGCTGCCTGTCGGGCAGCGATGGCCTGCGCACGGCGCTAAGTGGCGCGCAGATCATCGTCACGCTGCTGCCCCGCACCCCCGGCACGGAAAACACGCTCAACGCCGAAACCCTCGCGCTTCCCGCCCGCGGTGCCATCGTGCTCAACCCCGGTCGCGGCGCGCTCATTGACGATGACGCGCTGCTTGCCGCGCTCGACTCCGGCCAGATCGGCCATGCCACGCTCGATGTGTTCCGCGTGGAACCCCTGCCCAAGGATCACCCCTTCTGGGTGCATCCCCGCGTGACCGTCACCCCCCATATCGCGGCCGATACCCGCGCCGCCTCCGCTTCCCGCGTCATCTCCGAAAACATCCGCCGCGCCGAAGTGGGAGAGCCCCTCCTCCACCGCGTCGACCGCGCGCTTGGCTACTGACCGCATCCACCAAATCCGACGCGCCCCGTCGCCACGGGAACAGACCCGTCATCGCACTTGCCTCTGATAAGGGCAGTCAAGGAAAGGGCAGGCCATGCGTTATGGAACGGGCGTGGTTCTGGTGATTGCCGCCGCAACGCTGTGGTCTCTCATGGGCCTGACGATCCGCCAGATCGAGGTGGCAGGCACTTGGTCCATCCTCTTCTGGCGCTCGCTTGGCGTGTTGCCGGTGCTGCTCGCACTGGTTTGGTGGCGGGCGCAAGGCGAAGGTGGCCCCAGCTTCGGCGCAAGGCTGACCGCCATCGGCTGGCCCGGCATCATCGGCGCGGCGGGTCTGGTGCTGGCCTTCGCTGGCGCGATCTTTGCCATTCAAGCGACCACCGTCGCCAATGCGGTGTTCCTCTTCTCCGCCTCGCCCTTCCTCGCGGCTGTTCTCGGCTGGCTTCTGCTCAAGGAACCTGTCCGCCCGGCCACATGGGCCGCCATCGTGCTGGCCGGGATCGGCATGTTCATCATGGTGCGAAGGGCTGGCAGCAGGCGCCCTTCTGGGCAATGCCGCAGCCCTCCTTTCGGCCCTTGGCTTTGCCGTTTTCACCCTCGCGCTCCGCTGGGGCAAACTGGCGGATATGATGCCCGCCGTGATCCTTGGCGCGGTCTTTTCCATGCTCACCGCCGCCATCGTCCTCATGGCAACGGGCGCGCCGCTGATCGTCCCCATGCGCGATATCGCGATCTCTATGGCGATGGGCGCGGTCATCCTCGCTATTGGCATGGCGCTTTACACCGCAGGC
>JALOTC010000213.1 GCA_025458085.1 Cypionkella sp.
AAATGACAATCTACATTTCCAGCAGAGGAAACATTCGCGGGGCTTCCCTCGGTCTGACTGGACTGCTACCCTTTGGGGGTGCCGTCCCGGCGGGGCGCCCTCGGAGCCGAAGATGCACGATGGCGACTACAGGGCGGAGGATCGGCGGGCTTTTGGCGCGTCGATGGGGCTTACGGATTTCGCGGCCGAGGTTGTTGCGCGGCTTGTCGCGCGCGAGGCCGCCGGAGGAAGGGTGCTGCGCGAACCACTGATCACAAGCTTTATGGAGGCGGTCCGTTCGGCCGATCCGCGGGCCTTTGACCGGTTGAAACCCGAACTGCGCCGCGCCCGGATTTCTGCCGCCACGCTGGCCGATCTCTATATTCCCGAAGTCGCGCGCCGTTTGGGGGAAGCCTGGGAAGCCGATTGCCTGAGTTTTGCCGAAGTGACCGTTGGAATGACCCGCCTCCATGCGATTTTGCGCGAAATCGGCGCGGCTTGGGTCGCGCATGAGGTGCCGGGGGGCGGGGACAAGACGCTGCTGTTGGTCCTGCCTACGGGCGAACAGCACACGCTTGGCGCGATGGTCATCGCCGGATGGTTGCGCCGGCGCGGAATTTCCGTCTGCCTGCGCATCGCCCCCAGCATGGCCGATCTGGTCACGCTCATGGCTTCGCGACGATTTGACGGGGCGATGGTCTCCATCGCTTGCAACGACAAGCTTGAAGTTTGCGCGAAGTTGGTGAAAACCCTCAAAGAAGCGGCAGGTTTTGCCCTGCCGGTGGCAGTGGGCGGTGCCAATCTGGAGCGGTGGGAGGAAGTGTGTGCAGTGACCGGTGCAGATATCGTGACAAATGATCTGCCCTTGGCGCTGTCTGCCTTGGGGCTTGAAGAACGGCACGAAAGACAGATGGCTCAACGATGAACATGTGTTTGGACCCGGCAAAGACCGGGTCCGGAAATGGATAGTCCGGTGACAACCGATGGACGCCACCTTCTGAACGGCGGGAAACTGCCTCTGATCGCACCGCAGGTGCTCAGCGATATCATCGCCTCGGCGGCGGATATCGCGCTTCTTGTCTCACCCGCGCGAAAGGTTGTCTCTGTTCTGTCCAACCCGCGCGATGGATTGCAGGCCCGCACCGCCGATTGGGAAGGGGCGGCGCTCTCCACCGTCTTTGCCGCTGAAAGCTATCGCAAGCTCGATGCCCGCCTTGCCGATCTGATCGAAGGTCGCGCGGTCCAGCTTTCCTTGGAACTCAACCACGCCGATGCGGCGATCTGGCAATATCCCGTCCGCTACACGCTGCACCGGATCGGGCAGGATGATTCCTTCCTGATGGTCGGCCGCGACCTGCGCCCGATCGCCGAGGTGCAGCAGCAACTCGTCAATGCCCAGATGGCGCTGGAACGCGATTATGAGGCGCAGCGCGAAATCGACACCCGCTACCGCGTGCTGATGGAGGTGGGGCGTGACCCGATCCTGATCGTGTCCATGTCGACCGGGCGCATCGCCGATGTCAGCGCCACTGCCGCCGCGCTTCTTGGCGGCGCGCGCACCGAACTCGTCGGCGCATCCATCGCGCAGGAATTCGAAGGCCGCAGGCGCGGCGAATTCCTTGAAAGCATGGCCAATCTGGCCGTGGCCGAAACCGCAGGCCCCATCGAACTCACCGCGCGCCGGTCGCAGCGGCGCGTGCTGGTCACGCCCACCGTGTTCCGCGCGGCGGGCGAACGCCTGCTTCTGTGCCAGATCGACATTGCCGAAAGCGCCAGCACCGGCCCAAGCGACGAACTCGCCAAGCAACTCTCGCGGCTCTACCACGAAGGGGCCGATGGCATTGTGTTTTGCGATGCCGATGGCACGATCCGCGCCGCGAACGAGGCGTTTTTGAACCTGACCGACAGCGCCAATATGGCCTCGGTCCGGGGCCGGTCCTTGGCCGATTACATGGCGCGCGGCGCGGTCGATCTGCGGGTGCTGTTGGAAAACGTCCGCCGCACCGGGCAGCTCAGGCTTTACGCCACCCGCCTGACCACCGATTTCTCGGGCCAGATCGCGGTCGAACTCTCGGCCACTTGGCTTGATGATCGACCGCAGCCCTTGCTCGTCCTCGTCGTGCGCGATGCCAGCCGGGCCGAGACGCTGCGCCGCACCACCATGGGGCCTGCCGATGATGGCGTGCGCAATGTGATGGAACTTGTCGGCTCTGCCACGCTCAAGGATATCGTGGCCGAAACCACCGATGTCATCGAAAAGATGTGCATCGAAACCGCGCTGGAACTCACGCGCAACAACCGCGTCGCGGCTGCGGAAATGCTCTCGCTCTCGCGCCAGTCGCTTTACGTCAAGCTGCGCAAATACGGGCTTTTGAACAAAGACGGCGAATAACGCCGCCACGGGCGGGGTCACATCCGCCGGATGGCTGTGGCGCAAGGGGGCGGGCTTCCGCCCCCGTTTCATTCTGAAACAGCGAAGGTCTTGCATCTGATCGTCCCTGCGGGGGCGCCCGCGGCCTTGCTGCGAACCCGTCCCGCAGCCTTGCTGCAAAAGATAATTGGCCGGATTTGATCCAAGTCAAATTTTTTTGACAGCGCATGTGTCAACACAAGTTTACACATAAGGGGAGGCCACCCATGCGCATCGTCTTTATCCATCCCAATTATCATTCCGGTGGGGCAGAGATCGCGGGGAACTGGCCCCCGGCTTGGGTCGCTTATCTCACCGGCCACCTGCGCCGCTTGCCCCCGATGTGGTGGGCACCACCGCCATCACCCCCGCGATCTATGAGGCCGAAGAAGTCCTGCGCATCGCGCAAGAGGTCGCGCCACAGGCGCTGCGCGTCCTTGGCGGCATCCATGCCACCTTCATGTTCCGCCAAGTCCTGACCGAGGCGCCTTGGGTTGATGTCATCGTGCGGGGCGAGGGTGAGGAAATCCTCGTCAATCTGATGGAGGCCGTCCGCGATGGCCGCTGGCCCGCCGACCGCCGCCGCATCAAGGGCCTCGCTTTCCTCGATGGCGACGAAATCGTCGCAACCCAAGCGGCCAGCACGGTCAAGGACCTCGACTCGATCGACCCGGATTGGTCGATCCTCGAATGGGACAAATACATCTACATCCCCTTGGGCGTGAAGGTCGCGATCCCCAACATGGCACGCGGCTGCCCCTTCACCTGTTCCTTCTGTTCGCAATGGAAATTCTGGCGCGATTACCGCGTGCGCGACCCCAAGAAGGTGGCCGATGAAATCGAACGTCTGGTGACCGATCACGGCATCGGCTTCTTCATCCTCGCCGACGAAGAACCCACGATCAACAAGAAGAAATTCGTCGAATTCTGCCAAGAGATGATCGACCGCGGCCTGAACAAGCGCGTCAAATGGGGCATCAACACCCGCGTGACCGATATCTACCGCGACCGCGACCTTCTCAAATTCTACCGCGAGGCGGGGCTGGTCCATGTCTCCTTGGGTACCGAAGCCGCGGCCCAGTTGAAGCTTGATCTCTTCAACAAGGAAACCAAGGTCGAAGAAAACAAGGAAGCCATCCGTCTGCTGCGTGAGGCCGATATCTTCACCGAAGCCCAGTTCATCGTGGGGCTGGATAATGAAACGGCGGAAACGCTGGAAGAAACCTATAAAATGGCCTGGGATTGGCAGCCTGACCTTGCCAATTGGTCGATGTATACGCCTTGGCCCTTCACCCCCCTGTTCCAAGAAATCCGCGATCAGGTGGAGGTGTTTGATTTCTCCAAATACAATTTCGTGACGCCGATCATGAAGCCTGCGGCGCTCACGCGCGGGGAACTCCTTGATGGCGTGATGAAAAACTACCGCCGCTTCTATATGAAAAAGGCGCTCTTCCACTACCCGTGGCGCGGCACGGGCTTTCGCCGCCGCTATCTGCTCGGCTGCCTCAAAGCCTTCCTCAAGGCAGGCGTCGGGCGCACCTTCTATGACCTTGGCAAGGCGGGCTATTGGGGGCCGCAGACCAAGAATGACGTCAACTTCCACTTCGACGACAGCAAGAAACTGGCAGAGGCTCAGGTCGCCGATTGGGAAGCCGCCGCCGAACGCTCGCGCAAGCACAAGGAACGCCAAGAGGCCGTGCGCGCCCAGATGAAAGACCGCGCCGCCGACCGTGCGGGGTTCCAATTGCCCGAGGATGCCGAGGCGCGCAGCCCCGCCACCCCCATGGCCTGCGGCGGCGGCACGCGCCAACAGTACGAAGAACCGGCGGAATAGGGGGCGAGGATGGATGGCGCGCGGCTCACCCAGACGGAGACAACCGGACGGATCGGCCCCAACGCCATCCTGCAAACCCTCGCCATCCTCGACCGCTACGAAGGCCGCGTGATGCGCGATCTGGTGATGGAAACGGCAGGCGTTCCCGTCCCCCCGCCCGATGCCGGCATGTGGCCCGAGGCGGATTGCGCCGCCGTCCACCACGCGCTCCGCCTCTGCCTGCCCGAGAGGGCGGAGGGGCTTCTGCGCCTCTCTGGCCTCGCCACGGGCGACTATATCCTGCGCCACCGCATCCCGCGCGCGGCACAACTGATGATCCGCGCGCTGCCCGGCTTTATCGGCGCGCGCATCCTCGTCGCCGCCATCACCCGCCACGCCTGGACCTTTGCAGGCAGCGGCACCTTCCGTGTCATGGGCTGGCACCCGCTGACCTTTGAGGTGACAGCCAACCCCCTGATCCGGGGTGAGGCTGCCGACCACCCGATCTGCCACTGGCACGTCGCCGTGTTCGAACGTCTGCTCTCACGCCTGTGCTGGCCGCGCGTGATCGTGCGCGAAACGGCTTGCGCCGCCACCGGCGCGCCCGCCTGCCGCTTCGAAGTCTCCCCCCGCGGCTGATTTCCCCCCAATCTGTCAGCCAAAATTTACACTCTGCGGCAATTCGGCCCTTGCCCGACTCTGAGTTGTACTATGTAGTTGACACATGACTGTCAGTATCGCCACCACATCCCGCAGCCTGCCACAGCCCCGCGCCATGCTGGAGCTGATCAAACCCATCACATGGTTCCCGCCGATCTGGGCCTATCTTTGCGGCGCGGT
>JALOTC010000074.1 GCA_025458085.1 Cypionkella sp.
TGCGCGGGTCGGTCACGGCCTATGTGCTGGTCAATGCCGCGCATATCCTTGGGATCGCTTTGCTGATTGGGGCGATTCTGCCGCTTGATTTGCGCTTGGCTGGGGCGTTTCGGGCCGTGCCTTTGGCGGCGGTGGTGCCTTTCCTGCGCGGGGTGGCGGCGGTTGGGCTTGCGCTTGCAGCGGTGACGGGGGTGATGCTGGTTTCGGTCAACCTGCCCGGCTATCTGGGCAATGGGGCCTTTCGGGTGAAGTTGGCGCTGTTGGGCTTTGCCCTCGCCAATCTGATCTGGGTGCAGGCGAGTGGCGCGATGCGCCGCGCGGCGGAAGGGGAGGTGACGGGGGCCTTGCGGTTTGGGGCCATGGCCTCTGCCCTTCTCTGGCTTGGCGTTTTGCTGGCGGGGCGGTGGATCGGTTTTGTCTGACCCGAATGGTCAGACGGCAGCGTCAGACCATGCGGATCACATCCTTGCCGACGGACAGCACATAGCCGCGCCGGGCAATGGTTTTCACCAGAAGTTCGCTGACCAATTGATTGCCAAGCGCATCGCGCAGGCGTTTGATCCGCGTGGCCCCGGCGGCTTCGTCGCAATCCACCTCGTTCCGGCCGGAAATCACCGCCTCGATCTGCGCGCCGGTCAGCACTTCGTCATCCATCCGCGCCTCGGCCAGAACGGAGAGCGTTTCCAGCGCGGCTTCGGTCAGTTGGAATTCCATGTCGTTGATATAGACCGCCCGCGCCTCGCGGCTGATCATCAGGCTGGCGACCTGAATTCCCGACCGTTGGATGGCGGAGATGCGGCGGTTGAGCGCGATGATCATCACGAGAAAGACGAGCGCGGCGACGAGGAGGGCGGTGGAAAAGACCAGAAGGACGAAGATGACCATCCGGTAGCTGGCCAAGACTTCGGAGAAGGCCGTGCCCGATTGTGCGAGGATTTCCAGAAGTTTGATTTCCGCCCCGGTGGTGAGGTTGTCGTTTTCGACAAACAGCCTTTCGACCTTTTGGTTGAAGGCATTGGCATCGGGCAGGTTCAGAAACAGGAACAACGCCGCGCCGAAGAGGATCAGCACGATGGCAAGGATGCCGAAGGTGACGACGCGGTTCCCGGCCCGGAGGCTTTCAGAAACGGAGGAAGTATTCTCCTGCACTCGCTTGCCTTTCGTTCAATCCCTCGGGTCCGAAGGTGGAGACAACATTCAGAAGCGTCCAGCCCCCGGCGGCTAGGCGGCCCCGCAATTCGGATTCCGCGCCGCCGCGCGAACAATTCGCATCGCTGACTTGCGCCACGCCATAGTGCAGGCGCAAGGGGTCATCCTGCTTGGCCTTGTAATCCGCGTAACATTCCGCCGATGCCGCCCCCGCAGAGAAGGCGAGTGTCAGGGCAATCAGGGGCAGGATGCGCGCCATGGCGGATCTCCTTTGGTTGGGCAGGGTCCGGGGCTGGACCAGCGCCTTTGGTGCAGAGTGACCAAGGTTGCCGCGCTATTCAATAGCCGCGCGGGTCAGAGAGCGGGGGGCAGGCACTGTTATCCCCTAGCAGGGGCGTGTTTCGTGGCTGCTATCGCCTGACAGAGGGGCGATATTGCCTGTCTTGACGGGGCGAGGCGAGGGTTCGGTCATGGGCCGTGCCACCGATGCGGGACGACCCCGGGGCCGCGTGGATGCGGCCTTTCCCGACCCTCAGACCCGCAGGAGAAAGTGATGACCTCCAAGACAGAATCCGCCCCGCCCCGCCCGCTTTCCCGATTGGTGGCGACCCTTGTTGCCGGGGCAACCGCGCTGTCGCTTTTGGCGGCAACGGCGGTGCCGGCGCGCGCCGATGACTCCGGCGAACAACTGGCCAAGGCGCTTTTGGCCGCGATTGCCATCGGGGCCATCGTGCATCAGGTGGACAAGAACAAGCGCCGGGCGGAAGCGCCGGTCGAGGTGCGTGACCCCCGCGGGCTGCGCCTGCCGCGCGTCTGCGCCATTGAGGTGACGGGCAACCGCCGCAATACCACGGTCTATGGCGAGCGGTGCCTGCGCGAGGAGGGGGTGCGGGCGCGCCTGCCCCGCCATTGTGCCTTTGAGGCGCGGATCTATGGCAAGACGGAGCGGCTTTATCCGGAGACCTGCCTGCGTGAGGCAGGGTTCCGCGCGGGGGGGCGCGATGATCGGCCTCGGTGGCGCGACGATCATCGCCGCCCCAGCGACCATTGGGAACGCGACCATCGCGATTGGCGGTATCAGTACTGAGCCGGACAGCGGGGCAGGTCTGGCCCGCACGAGAGGGGGTGGCCCCTTGCTGCGTGACGACCCGCGGGGAGGGCTGTCTGCCCTCCCCGCACCCCTCCCGAGGATATTTGGAAACAGGTGAAGGGGCGGACTTGGCCCTTTTGCCTTTGCCGGGGGCAGGGTATGGGGGGCTATGGCACGGGCAGGACAAAAAGCGGATTTCAGTTTCGAGGCCGCCGCGGCGGCGCGGGGAGCGGTTTTTGTTGTGGGTGTGGATGAGGTGGGGCGCGGGCCTTTGGCCGGGCCGGTGACCGCGGCCGCCGTGCGGCTTGACCCGGCGGCAATTCCAGCGGGCCTTGCGGATTCCAAGGCGCTGACGGCGGCGCGGCGTGAAAGCCTCTTTGCGCAGTTGCAGGAAGTGGCGCAGGTGAGCATCGCCCATGCGACGGTGGAGGAGATTGACGCGCTGAACATTCTGCGCGCAAGCCATCTGGCGATGGAGCGGGCGATTGCCGGTCTGCCTGCGGATTTCGCCTTGATCGACGGCAATCTTGTGCCGCGGGGCCTGACCATTCCGGGCGAGGCGGTGGTGAAGGGGGATGCGCGTTGCCTTTCCATCGCGGCGGCGTCGATTTGCGCCAAGGTTGTGCGCGACCGGATCATGGTGGATTTGGCGCAACAGTTTCCCGGCTATGGCTGGGAGGTGAATGCCGGTTACCCGACAAAAGCGCATCTGAAGGCGCTTCTAGATTTTGGGGTGACCCCTGTTCATAGACGTTCGTTCCGGCCTGTCCACAATATCTTGTATCAAGACAAGAATGTAAGCTGTTGATTCAAAAAAGAAATTGACGGCGAATCGGGTCTGACTCATCCTGTGGACAACAAACGGCGCACAAAATGACGCCGGAGCAGAGGCAGAGAATGACGAAGACCAAAGAGCGGGGGGCGGTCGACCTTCCCCTGAACCAGATCCTTGCGGGTGACTGCATCGAGGTGATGAACGGCCTTCCTGAAGGGTCGGTCGACCTTGTTTTTGCGGACCCGCCCTACAATTTGCAGTTGAAAGGGTCGTTGCACCGGCCTGACAATTCGCTGGTGGATGCGGTGGATGACCACTGGGACCAGTTTTCGAGCTTTGCCGCCTATGACGATTTCACGCGGCGCTGGCTGGCGGCGGCGCGCAGGATTTTGAAGCCTAATGGCGCGATCTGGGTGATCGGGAGCTATCACAACATCTTTCGCGTGGGTGCCGCCATGCAGGATGCGGGCTTTTGGCTGCTGAACGATGTGGTCTGGCGCAAGTCGAACCCGATGCCGAATTTCAAGGGTAAGCGGCTGACCAATGCGCATGAGACGCTGATCTGGGCGAGCCGGGATGAGCAGGCGAAGTATACCTTCAACTATGAGGCGCTGAAGGCGCTGAACGATGGGGTGCAGATGCGGTCGGACTGGGTGCTGCCGATCTGCACGGGCCATGAACGGCTGAAGGATGAAAACGGCGACAAGGCACATCCGACGCAGAAGCCGGAAAGTCTGTTGCATCGGGTGCTTCTGGCGACGACGAACCCCGGCGATGTGGTGCTTGACCCGTTCTTTGGCACGGGCACCACGGGGGCGGTGGCCAAGATGCTGGGGCGCGATTACATCGGGATTGAACGCGAGGACGCCTATCGCCAGGCCGCCGCCGACCGTTTGGCCCGTATCCGGAAGTTTGACGCCTCTGGGCTTGAGGTGACAGGGTCCAAACGCGCCGAACCGCGTGTGCCCTTTGGGCAGGTGGTGGAACGCGGGATGCTGCGTCCGGGCGAGGAATTGTATTCCATCGGCAACCGTTACAAGGCGAAGGTGCGCGCCGATGGCACCTTGGTCGGCAATGATGTGAAAGGGTCGATCCATCAGGTCGGCGCGGCCTATGAAGGTGCGCCAAGTTGCAACGGCTGGACCTATTGGCATTTCAAGCGCGACGGGAAGATGATCCCGATCGATATTCTGCGCCAGCAGATCCGCGCCGAGATGGAGGCCGATCAGGGCCGCCCGAACTGAACCCGCGCGGGCCGGTTCTGGCCCGGTGGCTTGAGTATCCTGTTTTCCGTTTTCATGGTTACGCCTGCGCCGTGGTCCGCCTGCGGCGCCACTGCCCCGCCATGGACACATGGCGGGGTTTTTTATGGCGGGGTTTTTTCGTGGTCAGACCTAGCGTTTGCGTGGCCCGCCCGGCACGCGGCTGAGAAAGCCTGGTGGGCGTTTGGCCACCCAGTCGAGGAAGGGCCGCAGGCGTTCGCTTTCCCTCAGCGCCTCGGTGGTGGGGAACTGGCGGGCGAGTTCGGCTTCGGTGAAGCGGGCGTGGATTTCCTTGTGGCAGATGTGGTGCAGGAGGACGACCGGCCCACCCTTGCCGCCTTTGAGCCGGGGGATGAGGTGATGCAGGCTTTGCGCCACATCGGGCGGGATGGGGCGCAGGCAGAGGGGGCAGGTCGGGTGGTCGTCGCTTGTCATCCGGGCTTCTCCGGCCCTAAGGATGGTCTGTCTGTGCGTGGTGACAAGGTGTGATGATGACGAGTGGCAATCCGATGGTGGACCGTGTGTTGGGCTGGCTTGATCTGGCGCTGGAGACGGTGCTGGGGTGGCTGGCCAGCCCTGCGGCATGGTCGCAATTCGCCTTGCTGGCTTTGGCGTGGATCGCGGCGCTGGTTTTGTCGCGCAGGCTTTCGGCGCTGGTGTCGCGGCTCTTGGCACCGCGCGCGGCCAAGGGCGGGATCATTGGCACGGCGCTTGGCTTTGGCCTGAGCTTTCTGCCGCTTCTGCTCCCCCTGATCGCCTATGGGCTGACGGCGGTGGGGGAGGGGGTGACGCGGTCGCTGTTCGGATCGGGGGAAGTGATCGCCTTTGGCAAAAGGGTGTTCCTGTTCTTTGCCGCCCGTATCCTTGTGCAGGAGGTGTTGACCGAACCCTTCCTGCGGCTGTTGGGCAAATATGTGCTGATCCCGGTGGCGGCGCTTTATGCGCTGGGCGTGCTGGATGACATCGGCGCGCGGCTGGAAGAGACGCGGATCACTCTGGGCAATATCCAGTTTTCGGTGATGGCGCTGATCCGGGGGGTGATTGCGGGGGCGGTGCTGTTCTGGTTGGGGTCTTGGTCCAACCGGCAATCGACCGATTACATCAAGGCGCAAAAGGAATTGCGCCCCGCCACGCGGGAATTGGCCGCGAAGGCGGCCGAGGTGCTGATCTTTGGCGCGGCCTTTCTGATGCTGATGTCGATCATGGGGATCGACCTGACCGCGATCGCCCTGATCGGGGGTGCCTTGGGCGTTGGGATCGGGCTTGGCCTGCAACAGATCGCCGCGAATTTCATCAGCGGGATCATCCTTCTGGTCGAAGGCCAGACCACGGTGGGCGATTATGTGGAACTGGACGGGGGCGAGAAAGGCACCATCGTCAAGATGACGGCGCGGTCCTGTGTGCTGGAAACCTTTGACGGGAAATGGATCGTGGTGCCGAACGAACATTTCATCACCAGTCGCGTGATCAATTATTCCGATCAGGGCAGTGCCAACCGCTATGAGGCGGCCTTTTCGGTCAGCTATGATACCGATATCAACAAGGTTCCCGAAATCATTGAAAAGGCGGTGGCGGCTTTGCCCTTTGTTTTGAAGCACCCTGACGGGCCGGATTGCGAGCTTGTGGGCTTTGGGGAATCTGCCGTGGATTTCGCAGTCGAGTATTGGGTGAACGGGATTGACGATGGAAAGAACAAGTATCGCTCGCCCGTTCTGTTCGCGATCTGGAATGCGTTGAAGGCAGAGGGGATCGAGATGCCCTATCCGCAGCGGGTGGTGCATCTGAAATCGGGGACAGATGGCTGAGGCAGTTCAGGCGCTGGTGATCGGGGGGGGGCCTGCCGGGCTGATGGCGGCAGAGGAATTGGCCCATGCGGGGGCGCGGGTGGTGGTGGCCGAGGCCAAGCCGACCCTTGCGCGCAAGTTCCTGATGGCGGGGAAGTCTGGCCTGAACATCACCAAGGCGGAGGCCGAGGGGCCGTTTCTGGCGGCCTATGATGCGCCATGGCTTGCGCCGATGCTGACCGAATTCGGGCCGGGTGCGGTGGCGGACTGGTGCCGCGCCTTGGGGCAGGAGGTCTTTACCGGCACATCGGGGCGGGTCTTTCCGGTGGCGATGAAAGGCTCGCCCCTGTTGCGCGCGTGGTTGGCACGGTTGCAGCGGCAGGGGGTGGAGAGTCGCACGCGCTGGCGTTGGGTTGGCTGGGGCGACGGGGGATTCGCCTTTGAGACGCCAGAGGGGCGGCGGGTTCTTGCGCCGCAGGTGACCGTTCTGGCGCTGGGCGGGGCGAGTTGGGCGCGGCTTGGGTCGGATGCGGCATGGGTGCCGTGGCTTGCCGCGCGGGGGGTGGAGGTTGCGCCTTTCAAACCCGCGAATATGGGGTTTTCGGTGGCATGGTCCGCCGCCATGGCGCGGCATTTCGGGCAGGCGGTGAAGGGGGCCGAACTCAGGGCCGGGGCGCAGAAGGTGCGGGGGGAATTCGTGATTTCTGCCCGTGGGCTGGAAGGTGGCGGCATCTATGCCGTGAGCCGCGCCCTGCGCGAAGGGGCGGGGCTGGTTCTGGACCTGATGCCGGATGTACCTTCTGATGCGCTGATGGCCCGGATCGGGCGGCTGAAGCCGAAGGAAAGTTTGGGCAACCGCTTGCGCAAGCTTGGCCTTGGGCCGGGGGCTGTGGCCTTGGTGCTTGAATTCGGGCGGGGCCTGCCGCTGGCGCAGGCGATCAAGGCGCTGCCCGTGCCTTTGCAGGGGCCGCGCCCGATGGATGAGGCGATTTCGACCGCAGGGGGCGTGACGCGCGCGGCCTTGACCGAGGGGTTGGCCTTGCGCGCGCTTACGGATGTGTTCGCCTGTGGCGAGATGCTGGATTGGGAGGCGCCGACGGGCGGCTATTTGCTGACTGCCTGCTTTGCAACGGGGCGCTGGGCAGGGCGGTCGGCGGCCGCGCGTTTACAATCGGGAAAGTCGTGAGGATGAGGAATAATCCCCCGGGTGATGCGTTATGAGAAGTGAGGAGCGATATGGAGGTGGTGATGGCGATGCGATCTTTTGTTCTTGCCGGGATGCTGTGTCTTGCAGCGCCGATGGCCTTGGCCTGTTCGCAGCCTGCAGGGGCAGCAGGGCTTGAGGCGCAGATGATCCAATGGATCAATGCGCAACGGCAGGCCAATGGTCTGGCGGCGCTGCGGGCTGAGGCGCGGCTTGGCCAAGCGGCGCAGGGCCATGCCTGCGACATGGCTGTTCGTGGCTATTTTGGGCATCAGCGGGCGGGTGGCCCCGATTTTTCGGCGCGTGTGAAGGCAACGGGGTATAGGTTCCGCACGGCGGCGGAAAACATCGCCAAGGTCGGTGCGCCCGATGTGTCGCGGGCGGCGACGGTATGGCGGGATTCGGCAGGGCATTGGCGCAATATCCTGAACCCGCAGGTATCCGAGATTGGCGTGGGTGTCGCCACGGCCGGGGGGCAGGTCTATTGGGTGATGAACGTGGGCAAACCGCGCTAGGGGGCGGTCAGGCCGACTGATCCAGAAGCTTCAAGGGCGCGGGTGGAGCGGGGAGCGGCGGTGCCGTGCCGTCTTGCCAGAAAAAGAGGCGGAGGCTCTCTGGCCCCGCATCATCGCCCAAAAGCTGCCAAGCCATGCCGAAGCCATCGAGCAGGAGGCCTTCGGCGTAATAGGTGATCTCCTCGTGTTCCAGAGGCTCGTCCTGAGCTTCGGACCACTGACCAGCCTTGGCCCAATGCACGGTCGCCTCGACCCCGCGCGCGCGGCGCAGGGCGCTTTTCAGGCGGTTGAGCGCAGGTTCGATGGTCATCCCGATCTCCTCATCATCGCAAGGCGGATCAGGGCGCGTTCCATCAGCGCCATCCCCGGAGCCTTGCTGGCAGAGCGCAGTGTGAGGTCCGTTTCCAGCAGGACCGATACCGCACCTTCGAGCGGGCGCGCGCCCCAAGTGGAGGCCTGACGCTGCATCTGGTCGCGCCTTGGGCCGAAGATGCGGGCCTTCATCAGGCCCGACTGGATGCCGCCCGGATCGGTCGCGGCCACATGAAGGGCGCGGAAATGGCGCAGCGCCTGAATGCAGAGCGTGACGGGCAGCACCCCCTGCCCCTCTAACCGGCGCATCAGAAGGCCGATATCCTTGGCCCGCCCGTCGGCCACGGCATGAAGCAGGTCGTCCACCTCTGCCTCCAGCGTGGCGGGAGCCATTACGGCCACATCGGCGGGCGATAGGGGCGTGGGGTCGCCGTGTTTGTAAAGCGCGATCTTGTCCAGCGTCTGGCGGAAATCGCCGGGGTCCAGCGCGCGGGCGAGGGTGGTCAGATCGGCCATCGCCTCGCGGTCGATGCTGGACAGACCCGCCTTGCGCAGCGCCTCTTCGATTTCCTCCCGGCTGGGCGGATCGTCATAGAGCATGGCGGAAAAGGCATGGGGGGCCTTGTCAAAGAGCGCCTTGAGCGTGGATTTGCCAGTCAGCCCGCCAGCGGTGACGATCAGCGTGGCATCACCGGGTTGCCAAGCCTTCAGCCCTTCGGAAAGGATCGCGGTCAGCCCGTCTGCCGCATCTTCGACAAAGACCACGCGGGGGCCGGGGAAGAAGCCCACGGCTTTCAGCCCGTCGATCAGCCGCGCGGCATCCTTGCGCAATTCGGCCGCGGGAATACGGGTCAGGCGCATTTCGCCTTCGCCTTCTGGTCCGATCAAGGCGGCGATGACCTCTTGGCGTTTCAGCGCCACGCGCATCGGATCGGCCCCGGCGATCAGAAGCCCCGCCTTGGCGGGATCGGGTTTCGCGAAATACCTTGTGGCTTCGACCCCTTTCAGGATCATGCGCGGCGCCCTGCGCTGACGATCAGCCGTGTGACGATCTGATCGGCCAGCATGACCATCAACCGCCGGGCGGCATCTTCTTCGGCGGAAAGGCCTGCGATGGTGGAACCGGTGGCCGACCATGCGGCGACGTTCTGCACCTGCCCGCCATCGACGCGCGCGCCACTGGCAATATCGATCAGCGACCAGTCTACCGTGCCGCTGATCTGGAAGCGCTGGATCGTATTGTCGGGCGTGATGCCGACGCGGGCGGTCTGGGTGCGGATCGTATAGGTCAGGTCGAAGCGCGGGGCCACGGCCCGGCCAAGCCGTTCCTCCAGTCGCGCGACAAGGTCAAAGGCGGCCTTGTCGCGTGGTTCGGCTGCGCGGATGCTGCCTTGCAGCGCCCCCGCCCCGCCCGATGGCCCATAGGCCGGTGCAAAGCCGCAGGCGGCGAGCGCCAGCGGGGCAAGGAGGAAGCTGCGGCGGTCAGATGACGACATTGACGATGCGCCCCGGCACGACGATGATTTTCTTGACGGGCTGGCCCGACAGGAATTTCACCACATCCTCGTTCTGAAGCGCGATCTTTTCAACCTCTGCTGTAGGCAGATCCTTGGCCACACGGATTTCGCCGCGGCGCTTGCCATTGATCTGGATGGGCAGCACGACCTCATCCTCGACCAGAAGGGCGGGGTCGGCCTTGGGCCAAGCGGCCTGACAGCACAGCCCCGCGCCGCCCTGCGCGGCCCAGATTTCTTCGGCCATATGCGGGGTCATTGGCTGCATGAGTTGCGCCAGCACCCGCATCGATTCCCGCATGACGGGGGTGGAGGCATTGGCCTTGGTCAGGGTGTTGGTAAAGGCGTAAAGCCCGGCGATGGCCTTGTTGAAGGCAAAGCCTTCGATCGCGCGGGTCACATCGTCAATCGCGCGGGCCGTGGCGCGGCGCAGGGGCTCGTCGCCCTCGCCCTTGTGGTCAGCGGGCATGGAAGCGACGCGGTCTGACAAGGTCCAGACACGGGCCAGATGCTTATAGGTCGCCTCCGCCCCCGAAGCCGTCCATTCCACATCGCGTTCGGGCGGGCTGTCGGACATGACGAACCACCGCGCGGTATCGGCCCCGAACTGGGCGATGATGTTCATCGGATCGACGACATT
>JALOTC010000214.1 GCA_025458085.1 Cypionkella sp.
GCCGAATTGCGGATCTGCTGCCCGCCCTGCCAGTCGATATCAAACAGGGTATCGCGCCCCTCGGCCATAGCGGCCTCTACCGGGCCACGCGGGCTGCCATAGAAATTGCCGAACACCTCGGCATGTTCCAGCATCTGCCCCGCTGCCACCATCGCCTCAAATTCGGTGCGGGTCTTGAAGTAATATTCCCGCCCATCCACCTCGCCCGGCCGCGGCGCGCGGGTGGTGGCAGAAACCGAAAAGCGCAAACTGGCATCCCACTCCATCAACCGCCGCGCCAGCGTCGATTTCCCCGCGCCCGAAGGCGAGGACAGGATAAGAAGAAGCCCGCGCCGATCCGCCATCTGCATCATTCCACGTTCTGAACCTGTTCGCGCATCTGGTCGATCACGGTCTTGAGGTCAAGCCCGATCCGGGTCAGCGCAATCGCCTGCGCTTTGGAGCAGAGCGTATTCGCCTCGCGCATGAATTCCTGCATCAGGAAATCCAGCTTGCGCCCCACCGGCCCCGGCTCGGCCAAAAGGCCCCGCGCGGCGGCCACATGCGCCTCCAGCCGGTCCAATTCCTCCGTCACATCCTGCTTCACCGCAATCAGCGCCAATTCCTGCGCCAACCGCGCCTCATCCATCCCTTCCGCCACGCCGCGCAACCGCGCCAGCGCCTCCTCCAAAGCCGCGCGCGCCGCCCCGCGCCGCGCCTCTGCCTCCCTGCGCGCGGCTTGGGTCAGCGCGGCGATCTGGTCCAACTGCCCCGCGATCACCCCCGCCAGCGCCGCCCCCTCCGCCGCGCGCATCGCGCCAAATTCCGCGAGCAGTGCCGGCAGATCCACCATCAACGCCGCGCGCAAGGGCGCGGTGTCCGCCTCGCCCGTATCGGCCTCCAAGACCCCACGAAAACCCAGCACATCCGCGCTCGACGCTTGGCGCAAGGTCAGCCCCCGCGCCATCGCCGCCTCCTCCACCTCGGCCAAGGCCCCCAGAACCGAGGCCAGCGCCACGGGCGACACCCGCATCGCCCCCGCCGCCGCCTCATCGCGCGCAAGCTTCAGGTTCAGCGTCACATTGCCCCGGCCCAGTGCCTTTTGCACCTCGGCCCGGATCATCGCCTCCAGCCCCTCGATCCACTCCGGCACCCGCAACCGCAGGTCCAGCCCCTTGCCATTCACCGACCGGATATCCCAGGCCCAGACATGGCCCGCCCCCTGCCCCTTGCGGGCGGCAAAGCCCGTCATCGAAAGGATCATCTGCTGCACCCCAGTTTGCCCGCCACTTTCCGATGGGTGTTTACCAATTGTTTACTTTCCAGACCACCCCAGCCCCGCGCCATGCTATTTCCGCAGCGCAGCCCCCGCGCCCTGCGGCCAAAACACCAGAGGAAAGCACTTCCATGCCCTTCCAAATTTTCGGCCATAGCCCGACACACCCCCGCCCCGAGGCACTGGAAGCCCTCGTCTCGCTGCGCAGCTATTGGGAAGCGCTGCGCCCGCCCGGCGGCCTGCCGCCGCGCGCGGCGCTGGATCCGCGCAGCCTTGGAGCGTTCTTGGGACAGACCTTCCTGATCCAGCGTATCGGCACAGGCCTTGCGCGGTTTCGCATCGCAGGCATGGGCCTGCACGACCTGACAGGAATGGACCCGCGCGGAATGCCCCTGTCCTGCCTCTTCGACAGCGAAGGCCGCCAGCGCCTGCAACCGCTTTTGGAACAGGTGTTTCGCGCCCCCGCCATCCTGACCCTTGGCCTCGCGCTCAAAGCGGGCTGGACACAGCCCCCCATCGGCGCACGGATGCTGCTCCTGCCGGTGGCCGATGGCGAAGGCTGTACCACGCTTGCGCTGGGGGCGCTGGCCTGCGCCGCACCCTCCCCTGCCCGCCCTGTGCGCTTCTCCCTGCTGGCCGAGGCGCATGAACGCCTCCCCCTTCGGCACGCAGGGTTTTCCGGCACAACGGAGGGTGGCACCCTCCCACCCCGAACGGTCCGGCCGGACAGGCCCTATCTGAGGCTGGTCAAGGGCTAGGCGCATCTGTGCCAGCGGCGGCACCCTTGCCCCTCGGGGAGGGCTGTCTGCCCTCCCCGAACCCCTCCCGAGGATATTTGGGAACAGATGAAGGGGGCAAAGTCGGGATCAGGCGACTTTCTGGTAGATCTTTTTGGGCACGATTTCTTCATAACGCGGATCGGGCCGCACCAGCGTATCGACAATCATCTTGACCTGCTGGGTGCCGATCTGTTCCTCCGTATATTGCTCGGCAATCTGCGGCACATGGGCAGGATCAAGGCTCGACCCGCGCAAGGTCCAGGCATAATCGTCGAAATCCATATAGCCGCCGACCCGCAACAGCCGATCGCAGAGAAAGAAGGTCAGCGCATCCACGGCATAGGTATGCGCGCCATCAAGGAAGCAGTAGTCGAAAATCCCGCCCCGCGTATTGGTTGCGATCAACTTGCCCAAGGACCAGTTGTAGGAATCGTTGTAGCGCTGGCTATTTGGGAAAAAGTGGATGCGATGGGCATGGGCGGCAAGGGCCGTCTTGGCCCGCGCGATGTTTTCCTCAAAGTCAAAAAGGAACAATGTGGCATTGGGGAAAAGCTCACAGACATGGCGCGCGGTATCCCCCTTGTAGATGCCGAACTCGGCATAGCTGAAATAGCTTTCCGCCGGAAAGACCTCTTTCATGAAGTGATATGTCCCCGCCGTGGGCGAAAGTTGGGCAAGATCCATCGCCCCCTTTGCCCGCAGCGCATCCCCGGCCGGATCACGGCCCCGCCCGCGCGGCAGGCGATCGGGGCAGGCGATTGGAGCAGGCGCGGCGCGGTTGTGTCGGGACGGGGGGTGTACGCAGGGTGTACTGGAGGTGACAGGCTTTTTTCCATCCCTGTCAATCCCTTGGGCCAGATTTGGCAGAGGTGCGAAGGCATGTCTTGCAGCAGGCCATTCTGCCGCTACCATCCCCGTCCTGCACCAGAACAGGGAGGCCCAGGAATGGCAGATGGAACCCACGACAGCACGCATGCCCGCCGCAGCGTCGTTGTCTCTGAATTCACCAACAGCGTGCTCGACCCCGCCGCGCCGATGCTTGGCCCGGTCGAAAATGGCGGCACGATCATCGCCAATACCGCCCCGGGCTGCTGGGGCCCGATGATCACGCCAAGCCTG
>JALOTC010000075.1 GCA_025458085.1 Cypionkella sp.
AATCGTGGCGGGCAACCCGTCCCCTATGACCGGGCCGGGGACGAACAGCTATCTGATCGGACGTGGCGGGGGCCTTGTGCTGCTGGACCCGGGGCCGGATCTGCCCTCGCATCGCGCAGCGATTCTGGCCGCGCTTCGGCCGGGAGAGGCGATTGAGGCCATTGTCGTTAGCCACGCCCATGCGGATCATTCCGCTGGCGCTGCAGCCATGTCTACGCGAACGGGCGCTCCGGTGCTGGCATTTGGCCGGGCCGAAGACGGGCGCAGCCCGCTGATGATGCGCCTTGCCGCTGCCGGGCTGATGGCCGGGGGCGAGGGTGTGGATACTCTATTCTCCCCTGATCAGCGTTTGGTCTCGGGCAGCGCAATCGCTGGCCATTGGGGCGAAGTGGAAGTGATTCACACGCCTGGGCATATGGCGGGACATCTTTGCCTCGCGTATCAGGGGGTTCTGTTTTCCGGCGATCATGCCATGGGATGGTCCACCAGTATCGTGTCTCCTCCGGATGGGGACATGGCAGATTACATGGCGTCAACACGGCTTTTGCTCGAACGGAGCTGGCGTCTGATGCTGCCAGGCCATGGCGCGGAAGTGCCACATGTGCAGGAACGGCTCGCGCAGCTTTTGTCGCACCGCGCGGCGCGAGAGGCCGAGATACTGAGAGCGCTTACCCTTGGCCCTGCCGATGCATCGACACTGGCCCTGCGCATTTATCGCGATCTTGCTCCGGCCCTCTTGCCCGCTGCCCGCCGCAATGTCTTGGCGCATCTGCTTGATCTTTGGTCCAGAAACCAGATCGCGGCGGAGCAGTTTCAGGGCCTCTCCACCGTTTTCCAGCTGATTTGATCTGACAACCACTTTTTCCGATCCCCCCCCTTTACGCCTCCGAACGCCCTTGCTATACGGCCTCCGTGTTCCGGCGTAGCTCAGCGGTAGAGCAGTTGACTGTTAATCAATTGGTCGTAGGTTCGATCCCTACCGCCGGAGCCAACATCCCAGCAAAGCGTTGAGATTGTTGATGGATTTCAGGGCCCCCTCGCGGGGCCCTGTCCGTTTTTCCGAAGGAGGTAGCGTTGCGCGCGCGGCCTGCTTGCCTGAACAGACGTCACGATCATGAGACCCTAGGTTCAGCAAAGGCACAAGCGGGTTCGTGGGCGGAGCGATCGGGCGTTTCCTGCGCCAGCGCGGGCATCATGTTACCGGCCTTTCCCGCCGCCCGCCTCGGCCCGAGGCGACCGACCGCAGCATCGCCCATGACCTTGCCCGCCCGCTGCCAGACCTCGGACCCATCGACGCGGTCGTGCATGCCGCCGCGCTCTCTGCGCCTTGGGGGCGGCCTGCGGCTTTCGAGCGGCGCGTACCGGCGCGCGGTTCCTGCTGATCTCCTCCTCCTCAGTGCTCTATGCGCCGGGCGATCAGCATCGCCTGCCCGAAACCCCCGCACCCGAGACGCCGCCCGTCAACCACTATGCCCGCACCAAGCGCGCGGCCGAGGTCTTGACCAGCCGCTATCCCGGCCCTTGGGCCATCCTGCGCCCCCGCGCCGTCTATGGGGTCGGCGATACAGTGCTTTTCCCTCGCATCGCCCGCGCCGCCAAACTGCGGCTCTTGCCACGCTTTCAGCAAGAGGTCCCTGCGCAGGGCGATCTCGTCTCGATCGACACGCTGGTGCGTCAAGCCGCCCGCGCGGTCGAACAAGACGCCCGAGGCATCTTCCACCTGATTGACCCGGCCCCGGTGCAGATCGATTCCTTCGTTGCCGATGTCCTGCGCCGTCTGGGCCTGCCCGGCCCCGCCCTAAAGGTCAGTCCACACCACGCCCTCAAAGTAGCCGCGCAGCTCGAGGCGCTCTCCCAGCGCACCGGCTGGTGGGAACCCCCACTCACCCGCTTCGGGGTCGAGGTCTTTACCACAACGAAAACCTTCGATGACAGCCGCGCCCGCGCCCTCCTTGGCCCGCCGGACGTATCGACCGACGAAGCCCTTCATCGCTTTCAGCGGTGGTGGCACAATGGCGCGCGGCTCGACGATCCGGCCTTGGGCACGGTGGGGGCGGACCCGTGATGGGCATGCTGCTTCTCGCCCTCGGCACACTTTACGCCGCAAGCCATGCGATCCGCCTTGCCCTTGCATGGCAGATCCGCCCCCGCACGGACGAAGGCCCCGCGCCCTCCCTGACCGTCCTGCAACCTATCCTGTCAGGCGATCCGGCGTTGGCCACCACACTGGCGCATGGCCCCGATCACGCCCCCGACGCCCGCTTTCTCTGGCTCGTCGATGCGGATGATCCAGAGGGCTGCGCGGTTGCCTCCCTCTTGGCCACCAGCCGCCCGAATGTGATGGTGATCCAAGGCCGCCCCCCGCAGGATGGCGAAAACCCCAAGACGCTGAAACTGATCCGGGGCGGCGCGCTGGCCCAAAGCGAAGTGATCGCGGTGCTTGACGATGACACGATGCTTGCCCCCGGTGGCTTGGCGCAATTGGCAGCCTTGGCCCATGCGCGAGGCGGCTTGGCTACGGCGCTGCCGACCTGGGGCCGCGCGCCACGCACCGCCGCCGAGGCGCTGGTCGCAGGCTTCGTCGATGGCCAAGGCGCCTCCGCCTATCTCGCAATGGCGCGGCTTGGGCGGAACCGCACGATCAACGGCATGGCCTATGCCGCCGATGCCGAAACCCTGCACCGGATCGGCGGCTTTCCGGCCATGGGGCATGCGGTCACCGATGACTGGGCAATGGCCCAGCTTTTCGCGCGCCACAGTCGCCCCATCCTGCAAACCGCCGTGCCCGCGCGGGTGGCCGTCACGCTCTCTGGCATGGGCGAGGCTTTCCGCCTCCTGCGCCGCTGGACGGTCTTTGCCCATCGCTATGTCAGGGCGAACCTCGACGGGGCCATGCTGGGGCTTGTGCTGCTGCCCGCGGTTCTACCGCTGCCGGGGCTGGTCATCGCGGGCTTTGCGGGGCCTTTGGCCGTGGCGCTCTGGCTCGCCCTTCTGGCCCTGCGCGCGGCGCTTCACCGCCGCCTGATCCGCCGCATCGGCGGGGCAGGGACCGCGCCGGTCTGGGCGGTCGTGACCGCAGAACTCGCCCTGCCGCTTCTGTCGGTCGCCGCAGCGCTCCGGCCCGCCCGCATCCGCTGGCGCAGTCGCCGGATGCACCTGACCCCGGACGGGATCAAATACGAGTGAGCGCGGCGCGTGTGGCCCTGCTGACCGGACGGTCCGATCCCGCGCGCACCGGCCTGCCCGAAGCCCAACGTGCCTTCCTTGCCGCGATCACCCCACCGGGCCTCACCGCCATCGAAGACGGCTACCCTTGGACCGGAGGATTGCCCGAGCAGGCCGTGCCGCTGCCGCTGGCGGCCTGGCGCAACGCCCGCCAATGGCAGGCCGCCCGGCGCGGCACCGCGAGGGCCGAGGTCGCGCCGCGCCTGCGCGCCTTGGCGGGCGGTCCCTTGGCGCTCATCACCGGCAGTTGCGGGCTTGACCTTCTGGCCTGCGGCTGGGTGGAGGGCGCCTGCCAGCTCGTCATCGCCTTGGGGCCGGTGCGGCCCAGGCGCCCCCTCTGGCCCGGTGTGCGTCTTGTCACCCTCATCGGGCGCGGCGATCTCTTGTCGCGGGCCTTGCACAGCCCCGCGCCTGACATCTCCGTTCCCTGTGGCCATATGGGTTACTGGACCTGCCCGGAAACGCGCATGGCCGTCGCCACCCTCCTGCGGGACTGGAGGCCATGAGGATTCTCTTCGTCGCGCCCCCCTTCGCGGGCCATCTCGACCGTCTGTTCCCCCTGATGCAGGCGGCCCAAGCGGCGGGCCATAGGGTCAGGGTCCTCACAGGCCATGCCCGCCTGCCATTCCTCCACGCACAGGGGATCGACGCCGCAGCCCCCCCGTCGCTCCCCCCCGGCGCGCTGGAACAGGTGGCAGAGGGCTTCGGGCGCCTGCACGGTCGCCCCCATGCGGGCCTTGCCCAATTGCGCGCAAACCTGCGGCTGGTCGGGCCACTCATTGACGACCTCTGTCACGACATCCACCATTGGCAGGCCGATCTCTTGGTGGCCGACAGCGTGGCACTCATGGCGGGACCTGCCGCGATGCGAACAGGCATCCCGTGGATCACCACGCTCGCCTCCCCCCTGTCCCTGCATACCCGTGGCGGAACCCCCGCCTTCTGCGGCGGCTGGACCCCGCCACGCGGCTGGTCGGGGCGGTTGCGCGACCGTCTTGGCCGCCTTGGCCACCACTTGCTGCGCGAGGCAGTCTTTGCCGCCCTGCGCAGGCAACTGCCCCGCGAACTGCGCCGTCCTTTTCGCGCGGACGGCACCGAGGCGATCTATTCCCCCACGGCCATCCTTGGCTTTGGCATGGAGGAATTGGAATTCCCGCGCCCTTGGCCTCCCGCCTTTGAAATGATCGGCCCCCTAGCCGCAGCCCCGTCCCTTGACCCGCCCCTCGATCTTCCGCCCGATTTCTCCACGGCGCGGCGGCGCATCTTTGCCACGCTGGGCACCCATCTGCCTTGGGCGCGGGCGCGCTGGCAGGCGGGGCTGGAAGATCTGGCGCGGGCGCGGCCTGATTGGCTTATCTTCGCCTCAGAGGGGCGGATGGGGGCTGATCCTGCCCCCTCCACTCGCGCCTGCCAAGGGGGCACCCCGCCAAACCTGCGCCTCATCCCGCGCCTGTGCTACACCCGCGACCTGCCGCGCTTTGATGCGGTGATCCATCACGGCGGCACGGGGATCACCTATTCCGCCGTTCGCGCGGGCCTGCCCAGCCTCGTCATCCCCCATGATTTCGACCAATTCGACATGGCAGCGCGGATCGCGTGGCATAAACTTGGCCTCTGCGCGCGGTCGCTCGCAGGGGCGGCAGATCACCTCGACCATCTGGTCGAGGGCGATTGGCCCGCCCTGCCGCGCTTTCAGGCCGCCGCCGCGCGCTATGACCCAATAGAGCGGTTCCTCGCCACCATAGACCGCGTCACGGGCAGCGCATGACCCGCCGCAGCTTTGCCCCCTCGGGCAAGGCAAGGGGCCGGGTTTCCACCTTCACGGGGCGCTGCAACAGCGCCTCCACGGCCCTTCGCGGGGCGGTGGTCTCCGCCCCCGGCGCAAGGCTCAGAACCGGGTTATCCTCGCCCACCTGCACCAGCCGGAAATCCGCCGCGCCGCTGGCCAATATCGCATCGCGCAGGGTATCCGGGGCATGACCGCCCATCCGGTCTGATGCCCGCCCCGCCACCACCACCGCCCGCAGGGGCGAGCCACAGGGGCAGGGGACCGGACGCACAAGATCGCCGGTCCGATATCGCGCCATCCGCTGCACCTGCCGGGTGAAATCGGTGATCACGGCCTCTGCCGTGCCATCGCCTGCCGGTTCAAGATCGAAATGCAGACAATCCTCGGCCAGATGCAGCCTGCCATAGCGGCAACTCACGGCAAAAAGCCCTTCGGTCGCCATGTAAATCTCGCCCAATCGCGCCTTTGGAAAACCCGCTGCGATGGCGGCGCGGTCGGGCGGGTCCAGCATCTCTGCCGCCGAAAAAAGGAAGCGGGGCGCAAGCGCCGCCCCCCGCAGCGCAAGCCAGTGCAACAGCCGGGGCGGGGCCACTAGCACATCGGGGCGAAAGGCTATCAGCCGCGCCTGCGCCGCATCAAACCCTTCGGCCAAGGACACAAAACACAAGGGCAGCGCATGCCCCCGGTTGGCCGCATCATAAAGCGCCGATCCCTGGGGCAGTGCCACCGCCACACGCGGCCGCTGCAAAGCCGCCGCGCCAAGGGTCTTGGCAAGGATCGTGCCCAGCCAGACAAAGCGTTCCGCCTCGGAAATCACATAGGGCATCCGGCGGCCTGCGGTCGTGCCGGTGCTCAGCCCGACATGATAGCCCAAAGGCAGGGGCGCGCGGCCCTCGGCCATGGCGGTGGCTTCCTCTGCGCTCAGGCCAAGCTGGTTCAGCCGCGCGAAATCGGCCATCAGCCCATGACGGTCCAAGGGCGAAAGCTCTGCCAACCGCGCGCCCCCGGCCCATGCGCGCAGCCATTGCGCCAAACGCCGGTCCCGCCAGCGCTCCAGCGCCGCGCGGTCACGCAGCAGCGCCGCCCGCGCCAAGGTGGCGGCATAGGCCCGCAAGGCAATGGCCGCACCCCCAAGGCTCATGTGAAGAAATCGGGCACAGGGTCCGGGTCGTGGCACAAAACCACATGCCCCCCCGCTTCGGCAAAGGCCCGGACGCGGGCAAGGCTCTCCATCGCCGCGCCTTCATCGGCATAAACCGCCCGCGCCGGCCCGCGAGGCGCGCGCGCCTCGGCAATGGCGGGCCAAACCCATTGCACATCGGCGGCATACAGCACGGGCCGGTCAAAGGCCGGAAACAAAAGGCCCATATGGCCATCGGCATGGCCGGGCAGGGGGACGGAAAAGACCGATCCATCGCCGAGCACATCCTTGCCAAGACCAAGTCCAAAGGGCAGCGGCGCCTCCCCGGAAAGATCGCTCACCCGCTCGGGCAAAAGCTCGGCCATCACCCCATGACGCAGCGCCCGCAACGGATGGCGCCGCGCGCGTTCCAGCGCCGCCGCCGGGGCATGGATCGCCACACCGCGCAACTGCCGCGCCGGACCAAGGTGATCGGCATGAAGATGGGTCAACAGCAGCGCGGCAGGGCTGCGCCCCGCAAGCACAGCCTCCACCGACTTGGCCGGATCAATCCTTGGCCGCAAGACCCGGCGATAGAGCCGCAGCGCCACGCCCTCACCCGGCCCGCGCTCTGGCCAGCCAGCATCGATCAGAACCGGCCCCTGGCCCGGTCGCTCCAGCACGCCATAGCGCACGGCAAGATCCACCGCCCCGCGCCCGCCAGCAAGGACAAGCCGCGCAGGCACCCGAATGCGCGCTTGGGTATGAAAGGTCAGGCGCATGGCGCGGCCTCCAGCACGGCGGTCCCGAAAGTGACCCCCGCCGCCGTCCCCAGCATCAGCACCCGCGCGCCCGGCGCGATCCGCCCCGCGCGCCGCGCATGGTCAAGCGTCACCGGAAGCGATGCCGCAACCTGATTGCCATGGCTGCGCGACAGATCGACCAGCCTCTCCTCCGCAATCCCAAGGGCGCGCGCCATCAGCCGCAAGGCCACCGGGCTTGCCTGATGCGGCACGATCAGATCAATATCGTCCAGACCCAGCCCCACAGCCCGCAGGTTGCCCAGCACAAAGCCCTCGAACCGCCGCCGCGTCAGTTCAAAAAGCGCAGGCCCATCCATCACAAAACGCAGGTCCTCGCGCTCCGCCTCGGCCCCAAGCCGCGTGCCGCCCCCGCGCAGCCGCGCCGCCTCATAGCCCGAAGGGTACGTCCGCAGCACGACAGGCCCGATCCGCAACCCCTTTGGCTCTGCGCCGACCACCACTGCGGCCGCCCCATCCCCGAAAAGCCCCGCCGTCGCAGGCACGCTCCAGTCCAGATTGTCGCTGATCCGCTCCGAGGCGATGACAAGCACCCGCCGCCAGCGTCCAGTCTCCACCATGGCCGCCGCATGTTGCAGCGCCGCCAGAAAGCCAAGGCAGGTGGCCCCGATGTCATATGCCGCAACCGCCCCATCGGGCAGCCCAAGCGCCTGCTGCACCAAAGGCGCCGTCGCAGGAATGGTCTGGAACGGAACCGCCGCTGTATGGAGGATTGCATCCAGTGATGTCGCTTCCAAAGCGGAATCTGCGAGAGCCGCCCGCGCCGCCTCCGCCGCAAGGGCGACTTGGTCACGATCGCCTGCGCGTGGTCTGCAAACGACACCCGTGAGTTGTTCAATCCGGCCCGCGGGCATATCGTGTTCGCAGTCCAGATCGCGGCTGGTCACGACGGGGAGGTCAAGCGCAGCACCAGTGCCAAGGATTGACGCAATCACCAAGTCGCACCCTTCAGAAAAACGCGCACATGCTCGCCCGTCGTGCGTAGCGCGGCAAAGTTATGCTGTAAAGAAGAGGTGGCTTTCCGATACGCCAAGGCAGTTTGGGGGGGTGACTTTCCGGCTAGCCGCCGCGGGGTAGCGCCTCATGTGCGTGCAATTTCCGAGGCGAAGGTCTGCGCTGCCTGCGCAGAGGCTGATCTTGCCATCTTCTGCGCAACATGGCAGCCAGAAGTAGAGACAGCACAAGGCAACCCGATGAGAACCGCCCATTTTGCACTGATTGCTCTTGTATTTCTGATAGGCTGCAATGGCGTGGCGGGTAGCCGCGCCGTTGTGGATCGTGTGGCGCAAGATGATTTGCTTAAGCTGCGTGCCGGCCCCGGCCTCGGTTATCGGATCGTTCTTGGTTTGCCGAATGGGACGGAGCTTGTGCGCCGTGGCTGCGTCACCGAACTGGGTCAGGAATGGTGCCGTGTTTCGCTTTCCACGGCACCCGGCATAACAGGCTATGTGTCGGCAGATTACCTCGCTGCGCGTGAATGAAATGCCGGCCTATGTGGAGCGGGCTGTCTGGCCTTTTGTCCTGCAGCGTCTTTAACCTTTGATTTTGCAGCATATTGGGTCCCCCCAGTCGACTGGCATGGCGAAATTTGCCCTTTTTCGCAAAATTGGTGTGAAAATGCGAATAGTTGAATTGAAAGGTCAGCATTTGCGACTTTATCCACTCTAACGCCTTCCAATGAACCAGAGCCTGTGCTCAGACCACCATTTTGCGGTGATAGCACCTCTTGGCCTTCGCGAAGGGATTTGTCCAAACGCATAAAGAAAGGATACCTTCGGGGGCATGATTGAACAGAACCTGTTGCTCATTCTGGTTGGCTTGCCGTTTGCGGCGGCGCTTGCCGCAACAACGGTGCGTGCAAAGGCGCATGGCGCGGCGGCATGGGTTTCAGGATTACTTCTGGCGATCGGCCTTGGCCTCCTTGCGCTATTATACGCGCCTGTCAGCGAAGGGCAGGTCGTCCGCGGCAGGCTGGAATGGGTGCCATCGCTGGGCCTTGACCTTGCCTTCCGGATGGATGGTTTCGTCTGGCTGTTTGTGACGCTGGTCTTTGCCATTGCTATCCTTGTTCTGGTCTATGCCCGCTATTACCTCTCTCCCTCTGATCCGGTGCCGCGGTTCTATGCCTTTCTGATGGCCTTTACCGGGGCGATGGTCGGGATGTTGATGTCGGGCAATATCCTGATGCTGGTCGTGTTCTGGGAACTGACCTCGATCCTGTCTTTCCTTCTGGTGGGCTACTGGCATCAGGGACAGGCCGCGCGGGACGGGGCGCGGATGGCCCTGATCGTGACCGGGGCAGGGGGCCTGTGCCTTCTGTTGTCCATGGTCATCCTTGGCCAGATCGTCGGCAGCTATGATCTTGACCGGGTGCTGGCCGCGGGCGATCTGGTGCGCGCTGACCCGCTTTACCCACTTGTCCTTGCCCTGTTCCTTTTGGGCTGTTTCACGAAATCGGCGCAGATGCCGTTCCATTTCTGGCTGCCCGGTGCCATGGCCGCCCCTACGCCGGTCTCTGCCTTCCTGCATTCCGCGACGATGGTGAAGGCGGGGGTTTTCCTGCTGGTGCGCTTCTCTCCGGTGCTGGGGCAGACGGATCTGTGGTTCTATGCGGTGACCGGAACCGGCATGGTGACGCTGGTCCTCGCCTCGATCATCGCGCTCTTCCGCCATGATCTGAAGGGGCTTTTGGCCTATTCCACGATCAGCCATCTGGGCCTGATCACCGCGCTTGCCGGCATCGGCTCCAATGGTGCGATCTTGGCCGCGATTTTTCACATCGTGAACCATGCCGTGTTCAAGGCGAGCCTCTTCATGGCCGCTGGTATCATCGACCATGAAACCGGCACGCGCGACATGCGCCGCCTGAGCGGTTTGATGCGCTATATGCCGATGACAGGGGCGCTGGCCATTATCGCCTCGGCCGCCATGGCGGGGGTGCCGCTGCTCAATGGCTTCATTTCGAAAGAGATGTTCTTTGCCGAAGCCGCCGATTGGCACAACGGCACATGGCTTGACAATTCCTTGCCATGGCTTGCCACCATCGCAGGCATCTTTGCCGTGGCCTATTCCTTGCGCTTTATCGCTACGGTCTTTTTCGGGCCGGAACCGGTTGACCTTCCCAAAACCCCGCATGAGCCGCCCTCGCTCATGCGCCGCCCGGTGGAACTTCTGGTGCTGGTCTGCCTGATCGTCGGCATCCTGCCCGGTCTGACGCTTGGCCCCACGCTGAACCTTGCAGCGCAATCGGTGATGGGGGGCGATCTGCCCTACAAGGACATCGCCGTGTGGCACGGCTTTAACCTGCCACTGGTGATGAGCCTTGTGGCTCTGGCCGCCGGTGCGCTCCTTTATCTTGCGCTTGGCCAGAAGATCGCCCTTCAGCCGCAACTGAGGCTGATCATCCTTCTGACCATCGCGGCGGGCCTTGCAACGCTGTGGGGCAGCCTGCGGCAGGCACCGTCCCCGCTTGCGACCGATTTGAACCCGGCCTTTGCGCTGATGTGGGCCGTGGGCGGGGTCTGCGCCGTGGGGGCGGCGTGGATGGCCAAATATCACCGCTTCGCCGCAGTCGTCCTTTTGGGCGGGGCCGGGGTGGTCACTTGTCTGACCTTCGCCTGGCTTTCCGCGCCCGATCTGGCCGTGACGCAGCTTTTGGTCGAAATCGTCACGACCGTTCTTTTGCTCCTTGGCCTACGCTGGCTGCCCAAGCGGCGCGAAGAGATCGCCGAGGACAAACTCTTGCCCGCCCGCATCCGCCGGGCGCGGGATTTCGTGATTGCCGTTGTCGCGGGCAGTGGGCTTGCAGGGATGGCCTATGTGATGATGACATGGCCGCTGATCCCGAATGTCGGCAACTGGTTCCTGCGCAATGCCTATGGGGAGGGCGGGGGAACCAATGTCGTCAACGTCATCCTCGTCGATTTCCGCGCCTTCGACACTTTCGGCGAGATCACGGTTCTGGCCATCGTGGGCATCACGGTCTATGCGCTGTTGCGCCGGTTCCGTCCCGCGCCGGAAAGCATCATGCTGGACGAAGATCAGGCCGGGCTGGAGGAGCGGACGCTGGCCGACGCCCTTCTGGTGCCTTCGGTCATCATGCGCTGGATGTTCCCGGTGATGCTGGTGCTGGCGGCCTATCTTTTTCTCCGCGGGCATGATCTACCGGGCGGCGGTTTCGCCGCGGGCGTGACGGTTTCGGTCGCGATCTTGCTGCAATACCTCGCCCATGATGTCCGGTGGGTGGAAGCGCGGCTGACGGTGCTGCCGATCCGATGGATGGGGATCGGCCTTCTGATCGCCGGGGCGACCGGTGTTGGGGCCTTCCTCTTTGGCTACCCGTTCCTCACCATGCATGCCCGCTATGTCGATATTCCGCTGATCGGAGAGGTTCCGGCGGCAACGGCGCTCATCTTTGATGCAGGGGTCTTTTCCTTGGTCGTTGGGGCCACGGTCCTGATGCTGATCGCCATCGCCCACCAGTCGCTGCGCACCACAAGGATGCGCGAACGCGACAGTGGTGATCCAACCGAGAAGGAGGCCGCGTGATGGAAATGGTGCTTTCCGCTGCCATCGGTGTTCTGGGCGCGTCCGGCATTTGGCTGCTGCTGCGCCCGCGGACCTTTCAGGTCATCGTGGGGCTGTGCCTCCTGTCCTACGCCGTCAACCTGTTCATCTTCTCGATGGGGCGGCTAACCTTGGGCGCGCCGCCGATCATGCCGAAAGGCGGGTTTGTCGATCCGACAGCTTATGCCGACCCGCTGCCGCAGGCGCTTGTCCTGACGGCCATCGTGATCAGCTTTGCCACCACGGCGCTGTTCCTTGTGGTCATGATCGCCTCGCGCGGGTTGACCGGCACCGACCATGTCGATGGGCAGGAGCGTGAGCCATGAGCCTTGGTCCCGAACATCTGATCATCGCCCCGATCCTGATCCCGTTTTTCGCCGGGGCCTTCATGCTTGTCTATGGGGAGCGGCAGCGGGGCACGAAGCTGACGATCAGTCTGATGGCGGTGCTCCTTTCGCTTGCGGCGGCCATCGAATTGCTGGTGCGCTCCAAGGGCAGCGCGCTGACGGGCAACAACGACATCGGCTTTTACCTGCTGGGCGACTGGGCCGCACAGTTCGGGATCGTGCTGGTGATCGACCGTTTGTCAGCCATGATGTTGGTGTTGACGGGGCTTCTTGCCCTGCCGACGCTGGTCTATGCCGCCGCCAACTGGCACCGGCAGGGGCAGCACTTCCATTCCATGTTCCAGTTCCTTCTGATGGGGGTGAATGGGGCTTTCCTGACCGGGGACCTGTTCAATCTCTTCGTCTTTTTCGAGGTGCTGCTGGCTGCCTCTTACGGGTTGCTGTTGCATGGTGGGGGGCAGCTTCGCGTGCGGGCGGGCCTGCATTACATCGCGATCAACCTGACCGGCTCGCTTTTGTTCCTGATCGGGGTCAGTCTGATCTATGGCGCGACCGGCACGCTCAGCATGGCGCATCTGTCGACGCTGATGCCGGTGCTCGAGGATCAAAGCCGCGTCATGTTCCATGCCGGGGCCGCGATCATGGGGCTGGCCTTCCTGATCAAGGCGGGCATCTGGCCGATGGCCTTCTGGCTTCCCACCGCCTATATGGCCGGGGCCGCCCCCGTGGCCGCGATGTTCGCGATCATGACAAAGGTGGGCGTCTATGTGATCTTGCGCCTATCTTTCCTGTTCTTTGGCACTGCGGCAGGCGCTTCCGCAGGCTTTGGTGCCAGCGTGGTGATCGCGGGTGGGATGGCGACGGTAGCCTTCGGATTTCTTGGCGTTCTGGCCTCGCAAGGCTTGGGGCGGATGGCCGCGCATCTGGTGCTCGTCTCCTCCGGCACGGTGCTTGCGGCGGCGGGCTTCGTTCTGGCCGGTGCGGGGGCGGAGGTGCTTGCAGCGGCGCTCTTCTACCTTTTGTCCTCGACCCTTGCCGTAGGCGCGCTGTTCCTTCTGATCGAACCGATGAGCCGCGAAGACGGCGGGATTGCCGCGCTTCTGGCACTCACCGCCGATGCCTATGGTCTGGATGAGCGCGAAGAAGATCGTCAGCCCGAGTTTGGTCTGGCCATTCCCGGCACGCTGACAGTGCTTGGCCTGTCTTTCGGGGCCTGTGTTCTGGTCCTTGCGGGCCTGCCGCCGTTGTCGGGCTTCATCGGCAAACTCGGTCTTTTGCAGGGTTTACTTGGCGAAGGGGCAGCGACGCCCGCGCTGTCTTGGGCTTTCGCGGTCCTTTTGATCCTGTCGGGCTTTGCCACGCTGATCGGGCTGGTGCGGGTGGGCATCCAGACCTTCTGGGCCACCGAGGGGGAGCCGCCACGGGTTCTGGCGCTTGAAATTGGGCTATATGCAAGACACAGCCGAGGCGGTGCTGCAACCTTCGATATATGCCGATGGTGTCTTGGGGGCGCCCCGTGCGGCAGAGGCCGCCGAAGGCGCGGCCCCCGATCAAAAGGCCAAGGCGGAGGTGGTGGAATGACCCGTATTCTTCCCCATCCCCTGATGTCGGCAGCCCTTGTTCTGGTGTGGCTGTTGCTGACGCGCTTCTCGCTCGGCCATCTGATCCTTGGATCGGCGATTGCTGTGATTGCGGGGCTTGCCCTCGCGCGGATCGAACCAGAGGCCCCGCGCATCCGGTCATGGCCGGCGCTGTTCCGTCTTTTGGGAATCGTCACGGGCGATATCGTGCGGTCGAACATCGCGGTCGCACGGCTGATGCTGACCAATGGCCGCCATGGCGCGCGGCGATCCGCCTTTGTCGTCATTCCGTTGCGTCTACGCGATCCGGTGCCTCTGGCGCTGCTGGCCGTGATCCTGACCGCCACGCCCGGCACGGCATGGCTGGAACATGATCGCGAGGCGGGAACGCTGCTCTTGCATGTCTTTGACATGATCGACGAGGAGGAATGGCGCATCGTCATCCGCGACCGTTACGAGGCCCTGCTGATGGAGGCTTTCGCATGACCACCCTTCTTTGGCTTGCGCTGACATGGGCGCAGATCGCCCTTGGCCTTGCGGCCTGCCTTGCGACCTATCGCATCTTAGTTGGCCCCCGCGCGCAGGACCGCGTTCTGGGGATTGATGCGCTCTATATCGCCGTGATGCTTTTGTTCATCGTGACCGGCATGCGCCTTGGCACGCCCTTTTTGTTCGAGGCGGCGCTGGTCATTTCCATCGCGGGCTTTGTCGGCACCATCTCTTTGGCCAAGTTCCTGCTGCGGGGCGAGGTGATCGAATGACCGCGCTTGAAACCCTTCCGCCTTGGCTGCTGCTGCCGGTGGCGTTCTTTCTGGTTCTGGGCAGCACGCTGACCCTTTTGGGGGCCTTTGGGCTGTTCCATCTGAAAAGCTTTTATGACCGCATCCATGCGCCGACCCTTGGCACCAGCTGGGGCACGGCGGCGATCCTGTTGGCCTCCATCCTGGCTTGGTCATGGCTGCAGGATCGGGTGTTCCTGCATGAGCTTGTGATCGGGATCTGCGTCATGGTGACAACACCCGTCACGCTGATGTTCCTTGGCCGCGCGGCGCTGCATCGTGACCGGGTGGAGGCGCGGGGAGGGGTTACGGCATCGGCCGCAGCCGTTCCTCCTGCGCAGGCCACATCAAAGCAGCCGCTTCCTGCGGGGGAATGACCCCTTCTGGTTCAGGGCAGGCCCGCGCGCTGACCACGGACCACTGGAAAACGCCACTTCGGGGCGGAAGGGCAAGGCAGGATCACTTTCCCTTGGTGCAGCAAACCCTATGTTGGGCGCTGCTTCGATGTAGGGGCCAAAGTGCGAGAGGTATCATGGCAAAGGCAATTCATTCGATGATCCGCGTGTTGGACGAGGCGCGGTCGGTCGCCTTCTACGATCAGGCCTTTGGGCTAAAGGTCGCGGACAGGCTCGATTTCGACAGTTTCACGCTGATCTACCTCGCGAATGCCGAACAGAGTTTCGAATTGGAACTGACGGTCAACAAGGGCCGGACAGAGCCTTATGATCTGGGCGATGGCTATGGCCATCTGGCGGTATCGGTCGCGGATGTGGAGGCGGAACATGCCCGGCTGACCGCGGCAGGTCTTTCTCCGCGCAAGCTTGTGGACTTTCAGAATAACGGCGTGCCGGTGGCCAAGTTCTTCTTCATCGCTGATCCGGACGGCTATCAGGTCGAAGTCGTGCAGCGCGGCGGGCGTTTTCAGTAACGCGCAGGCGGGGTTTCCCGCCCCGCTTCAAGGCGCATCGGCGCTCAGGGTGAAACTGGCACCCCCATGGGCGTCAGCACCCGGCCCCCGGTGGCCAGCGCATCCTCGCGGTCATGGGTCACCAAAAGCGCGGGGATCGCGCGGGCCGTGATCGTATCCAGAACAAACCGGCGCATCTGCGCGCGGCGTTCGGCATCAAGACGGGAAAAGGGTTCGTCGAGCAAGATGGCCCGCGGCTCTGCCAAAAGCGCGCGCATCAACGCCACACGCGCGCGCTGCCCACCTGAAAGCGTGGCCGGGTCGCGCGGGCCAAAGCCTGACAGCCCCGCCTCTTCCAGCGCAGCCTCCACCGCTGCGGAACGCAAGGCGCGGCCCCGGCGTTCGGGGGGCAAGGCGAAGGCAAGGTTCTGCGCGACAGACAGATGGGGAAAGAGGATATCATCCTGAAACAAAAGCCCGATCCGGCGCAGATGCGGGGGCAGGGCCGACACGTCCCGCCCATCCAGCAGCACCTGACCAGAGCCGATGAAATCCCGTGGCAAAGCCCCAAGAATTGCTGCCAGCGCTGTGGATTTCCCCGCTCCCGATGGCCCCATCAGGCACAAGACCTCGCCCGGCGCGATTTCGGCCGAAAGCGAGACAAGTGGCTGCCCCGCCCGCATCACATGCAGATCGCGCAAGCATAGCCCTTCCCTCATGCGCCGACCCCCATGCCGCGGCGGTTGCGGAAAAGAAGCGCAGGCAAAAGCAGCGCCAGCGCAAAGCCAAGCGCGGGCAGGATCATCTGGATCAGCGCATAGGCCCCGATCAACCGCCTGTTCCCGCCCGAGGACAAGGCCACAGCCTCGGTCGTCAGGGTTTCCACCCTGCCGCCTCCAATCAGAAGCGTCGGAAGGTATTGCCCGATGGAAACCGCAAGCCCGACCGCCCCCGCCGTCAGCACCGCGCGCAGCATCATGGGCAGGCGCAGGGTCCAGAAAACCCGGTCCGGTGTGGCCCCGAGGGCATGGGCCGAAAGCGCGATCCGCCCATCCCAAGCCCGCCACGGGGCCGCAAGCGACAAAAAGACATAAGGCAGCACAAACACCACATGGCTTGCCGCCACGGCCAGCGGCGTGCCTTCCACCCCCAGCCGCAGGGCAAGCTGTTGCAAACCCGGCAGGAAGGCCACCTGCGGCACCAGAAGCGGGAGGTACAGCAGCACCAAGGCCCCGTCGCCGGGGCGCAGCGCATGGCGGAACTCCGCCTCCAGACAGGCCAGTGTCAGCGCAAGCGCCATCGCCGTGGCCGAAAGCGCGATGACAAGCGTGGTCCATGTGCTTTGCGCCAAGCCATCGCCCGCCTGTGCCCAGATGCGCAGTGACCAGCTTTCGGGCAAAGCATCGGGAAAGGACCACAGCCCCGCCACGGACCAAAGCGCCAGCCCCGAAAGCCCGGCGAGCAGGACAAAGGCCACGCCCGCGCCCGAGGCAAGGGCAAGGCCGCGCAAGGCAGGCTCTGCCTTCCTTCCGCGCAGGCCGTGGGTGGCAAAGGTCAGCAAGAGGCGGCGGGCCAAGACCTCTCCTCCCCGCCACAGGGCCAGCACGGCCAGAACGGCAAAAAGTTGCAGGACAGCGCCTGCCGCGGCGATCCCGCGGGTGGCAAGGGTCGGGTCGTTCATCCACACAACCACCTGCGCCGAAAGCGTGGGGGGGCGCGACGGGCCAAGGATCAGCGCCATATCCACCGCCGTCATGCCATAGGCCAGCACCGCATAGACGGGCAGGCGCAACTGCCGATAGAGTGCGGGCAGAACCGCCACGGCGAAAGCCATGCTGGGGGCGGCGCCAAGTGTTTGGGCCTGTAATCTGCGCCGCGCGGCATCAGTCTGGGGCAGGGCGGCCAGGGCCATCAGCAAGAGGAATGGCACCTCCTTTGCCACAAGGCCAAGTGTCAGCGCCCAACCGCCGGGGTCGTTCAACACCAAAAGATCGGGCGGCACCTCCCACCCGGTGGCCCAAGGCGAAAGCGCCCGCGCGACCCAGCCCGAAGGCGCGATCAGAAAGGCCAACCCCAAGGCCGCTGCCGCATGTGGCACCGACAAAAGCGGAGAGAGGAGATGCTGAAGCGCGGCAAAAGCACGGCTGCCTTGCAAACTCGCGATCAGCAGAAGTGTGATGGCCAAAGCCAGCACGGTGGACATCACTCCCGTCTTGACTGAAAGCCAAAGCGCAGGCCCCAGCCCCGGCCAAGACAGAAGTTCGCCCAAGGCCGCAGCCCGGCTAGACAGCGCGGGCAAGAGCGTGCCCAGAAGCCCCGCCACAACCGGGCCGATCAGCAAGACCAGCGTCAGCCCCGGCGCAAGCCGTAAGATGCCGGGGCGGCGGCGCATCTTACTGGGCCACACCGTAACGCTCGACCCAATCTTGCGAAATGCGGGTCATCCAGCTTGCATGCGGCTCCAACAGCGCAGGCCCCATCTGATCGGGCGCAAGGGTGGCGATGCCAAGGTCAAGCGCATCAAACCGCGCCCGATCCTGGGGCGAGAGCGCTGCGAGGTTCAACACCGTCTGGAAGCCAAGGACGGATGGGTCCTGCGCGCGGGCCTGCACCTCGGGGTCGAGGATCAGATTGGCGACGACCAAGGCCCCGGCGCGGTGGGCCGCGTTAAAGGGAATGGCGACGAAACTGGCATTGCCGATCGTGCCCCCTTCGAGCGTGAAGGTGCGCACGCTTTCGGGCAGGTTTCCGGCGGCAATTTCCGCACTGGCGCGGCCGGGGTTGAAGGCAAAGCCGATATCCACCTCGCCATCGGCCAGAAGTTGGCCGAGCGCGGGTTCGTTCTGCGGATAGGCCCGCCCTTCGCGCCACAGATGGGGCGTGATCTCGTCAAGGAAGGCCCAGATCGGGGCAACGGTTTCCGCATAGGTCGCCTCATCCACCGGGGCTTGCATCACCGAAGGGTCGGCCAAGGTGCCGTAAGCCACTTGCTTGAGGAAGGTCGTCCCCATGTAATCGGGCGGCTGCGGATAGGTGAAGCGGCCCGGATTGGCGATGATCCAATCCTTCAGCGTGGCAAGGCTGCGGGGCGGTTCGGGCAGGCGGGCGCTGTCATATTCAAAGACAAGCTGCGCCATGGCCCAAGGCGATTCGAAGCCTTCGGTCGGCAGGGTGAAATCGGTCACCACGGCAGGCTTGCCCGCGACATCCACCAATCCCCAGTTGGGCAGGCTTTCGGCAAAGGGGCCGTGCAAAAGCCCTTCGGCTTTCATCGCCGCAAAATTCTCGCCATTGATCCAGATAAGGTCCACCGCGCCACCCGATGTGACACCCGCATCCCGCTCGCCCAAGACCCGCGCCACGGCATCGGCGGTGGAGGCGAGTTTCACCTGTTCGATCGTCACGCCATAGCGGTCTTGCGCCACGCCGCTGACCCAAGCGATGAAATCATTGATCTTCGGGTCGCCGCCCCAAGCGTGCCAGAACACGGTCTGGCCACGCGCCTCTGACAAGACCGCCTCCCATTCCGGGGCGGTCTGGGCCGCGCCCAGATGGGGCAGGGCGGCGATACAGGCTGTGGCAAGCAGGAAATGGCGGCGGAACATGAAACCCTCGTCTTTGGATGCCGGTCGATGCCTTGTCAGCATGGGCCGGGGCTGGCATGACCCTTGGGTATGGGGCGTGAGGCAGGCTTGGCAAGCACAAAGCAGGCTGTGACACGCCAGACACGGGTCTTTGATGCAGGTCTTTGTGACGGCTCTTTCGGACGGGGGATGACATGTTTGACGCAAGGCTGCGCCCGGTGATCGACCCGCCCCTCAACGCGGTTGGGGGCTGGCTTGCCGCGCGGGGTGTGGGGGCGGATGCGGTTACGCTCGCCGGTCTCGCCCTTGGTCTTGCGGCTGCGGGGGTGATCGCGCTGCATGGCCCGATGCTTCTGGCGCTGGTTCTTGTGTTGGCCGGGCGGGTTGCCGATGGGCTGGACGGCGCGGTGGCGCGGGCCTCGGGCAAGAGCGATTTCGGCGGTTATCTGGATATCTTCTGCGATTTTCTCTTTTACGCCGCCATCCCGCTGGCCTTCGTGCTGCGTGACCCTCAGGCCAATGGTTTGGCAGGCGCGGTGCTGATCGGGAGTTTCTATGTGAATGCCGCATCCTTCCTTGGCTTTGCCATCATGGCGGCGAAACGGGCGATGGAAACCAGCGCACAGGGGCAGAAGTCGCTCTACTATGCCGCAGGGCTTTTGGAGGGGGCAGAGACGATTGGCTTCTTCCTCCTTCTCTGTTTGTGGCCCGCGGCTTTTGCCCCCTTGGCCTATGGTTTTGCGTTCCTGTGTCTGGTTACTGCCGTGGCGCGTGTGGTTTGGGCGCGCGGGGCCTTGCGTTAATCCAGCGCGGGACGCGCCCGCAAGAAACGGGCGAAATCGCCCGTGGCAAGCGGCCAGAGCCTTGCGTCATAGTCACGCATGGCCCGGATCAGGCGGATGTTTTCCGCCTGCAACCGCGCATCCAACGCCTCTAGGATATCCGCCACCGGCCCCACTGGCGCAAAGGGCGTGACGATCTGCACCGCCCGCGTGCCGCGTGCCCAAGAGACAAGCGCATCCACCGCGCCGTCGCCGCGCACGGGGCCGTGAATTGCACCCAAGGCGCTTGCATGACGCGTGGCGCAATCGGCCACAGCCCCGCGGATGAACCGCTCCACAGCTGGCGCGACGCGCAGGGGGGAACGGCCTTCGGGGGCCATCAGGAAGGCTGTCTGATCCGGTTTCAATCCGCCATCCAGAAGGAAATCAGGGTTCAGGTCGTCTTCATGCAGCAAGAGCGCGGTCGGGGCCGCGCGATCCCAAGCGCCGCCTTGCGGGCAGGGTCCGGGGAGTGGAATGTCTGGTGCCGCACCCGTCTTTCCCATCGCGTCGCGCCACGACAAAAGCGTAATCGCAACATCGCCATCCAGCAAATGGCGCAGAAAGAAATCCGCGCCAAGTTCCCACGGCAGGCGCAGGTCCCCCACCCAACGCCGTACAAAGGCCACGCGGGCGCTTTGCGACAGGTGACCCTGCCGCGCCAGCGTCTGCGCCGAATCATCGAAATCCGCGAGTCCCGTCTGCCCTTCGCAGGCGGTCTGCCACAGATTTCTAACCCCGGCCTCGGTCGCCACGCGGTTCAGCGCGCCCCGCAGGCCCTGCTGATAGGCCAGCCAGAGGCCGGGCCGCATTTCGAAACTGCCCTTGAGGTAGGCGCGCCGCAGCACCGCGCGCTGAAAGGCTTTTGCCGCGTTGCCAGATATCTCGCTCCCACATGCCTCCCGCAGGGCGGCCAGCACCTCCGCCTCGGTCACGAGGCGAAAGCGTAGCCAAGGGGAGAGGCCAGAGGCGTCGGGTAATGCCGTCCCCTCTCCGTCGCGCCGCGACAAGCTGGGCATTCCCGCACGCGGCAAAAAAGCCTGCAACTGGTCGAGGGCTGCACGGCGGGATGGGGCAGGCGGCAGGAATAACGGTTTCATCGGGAGGCGAGGATATGACGAAAGCCGCTCAGATCAAGCCAGCGCCAAAGGCTTCGGGCATTTGGCCGCGCCCAGGCGCGACCCTCCCGTTTTCGACCTGCCCTTGCAGCCCCCGCATCCCGCCACTAAGACTTGGGTAAGCATCACCCGATATCCGACATTCCAGTTTCAAAGGCAGGTCCCCGAAAATGCGTGATCCGATCGATACCTATATGAACACGCTGGTCCCGATGGTCGTCGAACAGACGAGCCGGGGCGAGCGCGCCTATGACATTTTCTCGCGCATGTTGAAGGAACGGATCATCTTTCTGTCCGGCCCCGTGCATGACGGCATGTCGAGCCTGATCTGCGCGCAGCTTCTTTTCCTCGAGGCGGAAAATCCGTCCAAGGAAATCAGCATGTACATCAACTCGCCCGGTGGCGTGGTGACCTCGGGCCTGTCGATCTATGACACGATGCAATACATCAGACCCAAGGTGTCCACGCTGGTGATCGGGCAGGCAGCCTCCATGGGCTCGCTTCTTCTGACCGCGGGGGAAAAGGGCATGCGCTTCTCGCTCCCGAATTCCCGCGTCATGGTCCACCAGCCCTCTGGTGGCTATCAGGGGCAGGCGACAGATATCATGATCCATGCGCGCGAGACGGAAAAGTTGAAGCGCCGTTTAAATGAAATCTACGTGAAGCATACCGGCAATGATCTGGCGACAGTCGAGGCGGCGCTGGAGCGTGACAATTTCATGTCGGCCGAAGATGCCAAAGCCTGGGGCCTGATCGACGAGATCGTGGAAGCCCGCGGCAAAGCCGAAGAACCGGCGAAGTGATGCCCCCGCGCCCCGCCCCGTAAACGGGCGGGGCGTTTTCGGATTGTGGAGGGTTCGGGCTTGTCCTAGACTCTGCCGAGTAAGGTCTTGAGGATTTCCATGGCGAACAATTCAGGCGATAGCAAGAATACGCTCTATTGCTCTTTCTGCGGCAAAAGCCAGCATGAGGTGCGCAAGCTGATCGCCGGGCCAACGGTGTTCATCTGCGACGAATGCGTCGAACTCTGCATGGACATCATCCGCGAGGAAACGAAATCCAGCGGGTTGAAATCCACCGGAGGCGTTCCCACCCCGCGCGATATCTGCAAGGTGCTGGACGACTATGTGATCGGGCAGGAACATGCCAAGCGCGTGCTGTCGGTCGCGGTACATAACCATTACAAGCGGCTCAACAATTCCTCCAAGGCCGACATTGAACTCGCGAAGTCGAATATCCTGCTGATCGGCCCCACCGGCTGCGGCAAGACGCTGCTGGCGCAGACCTTGGCGCGAATCTTGGATGTGCCATTTACCATGGCGGATGCCACCACGCTGACCGAAGCGGGCTATGTGGGCGAGGATGTGGAGAATATCATCCTCAAGCTGTTGCAAGCGTCCGAATACAACGTCGAACGCGCGCAGCGCGGGATCGTTTACATCGACGAGGTCGACAAGATCACGCGCAAGTCGGACAACCCCTCCATCACCCGCGATGTGAGTGGCGAAGGCGTGCAGCAGGCGCTGTTGAAGATCATGGAAGGCACGGTTGCCAGCGTGCCCCCCCAGGGCGGGCGCAAGCATCCGCAGCAGGAATTCCTGCAAGTCGATACGACCAATATCCTGTTCATCTGCGGCGGGGCTTTCGCGGGCTTGGAAAAGATCATCGCACAGCGCAACAAGGGCAGCGCCATCGGCTTCGGGGCCGAGGTGAAAGGGCCCGAAGAGCGCGGGGTGGGCGAGCTTTTCAAGGAATTGGAGCCTGAGGATCTTCTGAAATTCGGGCTGATCCCGGAATTCGTGGGCCGTCTGCCTGTCATCGCCACGCTGACTGATCTGGATGAGCCGGCGCTGGTCTCGATCCTGACAGAGCCGAAGAACGCGCTGGTGAAGCAGTATCAGCGCCTGTTCGATATCGAAGGTGTCAAGCTGACCTTCACTCCAGATGCGCTGGTGGCGATCGCGCGGCGGGCGATCAAGCGCAAGACGGGCGCGCGCGGCCTGCGGTCGATCATGGAAGATATCCTGCTCGATACCATGTTCGAACTTCCGGGCATGGAGGGCGTGCAGGAAGTCGTCGTGAAAGACGAAGCCGTGAACGCCGGGGCCAAGCCGATGCTGGTCTATACCGAAGCGGGCAAGAAGAAAGAAACTGCGAATGCCGGTTGATCGGCCCTCGCGCAGCATTGCAAGCAAGGCGGGCCTCGGGCCCGCCTTTTTTGTTTTTACCGTCCTTTGGATCGGGCAGGCTATGGCGCAGGGCCGACCCTATGCCAGTATTGAACATATGTTTGGCGGATTGGTTGAGTATGACCGCAAGATCGTGCAGGCCGAAGGACCGCCGATTGCCAATGACATGCCCGCCGGAACGCTCTGCCTTGTTGCGGCGGTTCGCCTCAAGCCTTCTGCATCCGCCGCTCCGCCGCGTCGTGACCTGTCTCGTAAGGACTTTCTGCAATTTGGCGGCACTTGGCGTGAAACGCCGAAGCCTGCCGGCGCGCCGCGAGGCAAGGACGTTCTGGAACTTTGCGGGCATTTTCTGCGCGGGGAAGACTTTCTTTCCGATGTTCGCCACGCCTTGGAAACCGGAGGCAGCCATGTTTCGGTCGACCTTACGGGCGACCGGCTACAGCTTTATTCTCTTCCCGGGCGCTTCGCTCTGTCGCTGCGCCTTGTTCAACGGGCACTGAAGCGGAGACCTGCCCCATGTCCTTTCTCAAGCGCCTTGTCACCTGGTGGAACGGCCAGACCCTTGGCACCCAGCTTTTCACCTCGCGTCACGGTGTGAAAGTCGGCAAGGACGATCAGGGCAATGTCTATTACCAGACGCGCGACGGTAAGCGCCGCTGGGTGATCTATAATGGCGAGGCAGAGGCGAGCCGCGTTCCCCCCGAATGGCATGGCTGGCTGCATCATTCTTGGGATCAACCGCCGACAGAGGCGCCGTTGAACATCAGGAAAACCTGACCGGCACGCCTGCGGCCTATGCGCCGCCCGGTTCGATCCGAAAGGCGCAGCCTGTGGCGCGCAAGGATTATGACGCTTGGCAGCCTGAATAACATGTCGTCCGAACGTTCTGAAATTCTGGCTGGTGCCGCCGTTCTGGCCGTTGCAATCGGGTTCTTGGTCTATGCGGGCCAAGTGGCCGGTATGGGCAACACGGCGGGAACCTATCCGATCACGGCAAGTTTCCGGGCGGTGGATGGCATCACGGTCGGGTCTGATGTGCGCCTTGCCGGGATCAAGGTCGGTACCATCACCGAACTGTCTTTGAACCCGCAGACCTTTTTCGCCGATGCGACGATCCGCATCCGTGAAGATGTGATCTTGCCTGCGGATAGTGCGATCCTGATCTCTTCCGAAGGTCTGCTTGGCGGAAATTTCGTAGAAATTCAGCCCGGCGGATCGCTCGATAATCTCGCCCCCGGGGATGAGGTGGAAGATACGCAAGGCTCTGTCAGCCTCGTTTCACTCTTGATGAAGTTTGTGGGCGCGGCCGCAGGCGGCGACAGCGGCGAGGCGTCGGATACACCGTGATCCGCCTTGCCCTGATTTTGACCGGCTGTTTTGCTCTTTCTGCCGCGGCCCAGGAAATGGAGAGCGCCAGCGGGGGAACGCTGCGTTTGCTCGATAAGATCACCGGCAAGGTCTATGATCTGGTCCTCTCTCGTGGCGAAACAGTCCAGCAGGGCCGGATCACCGTGCTTCTGGATGAATGCCGCTATCCCAAGGACAACCCAGCCGCTGATGCACAGGCCCATCTGACGGTGATCGAAGAGGGGCGGGCCGAACCGGTCTTTTCTGGCTGGATGCTAGCTTCCAGCCCTGCGCTGTCGGCGATGGACCATCGCCGCTATGACATCTGGGTCTTGTCCTGCGACTCAGGCTTTGTCGCGCCCGAAGTCGATCCGCTGCCCGAGGGCGAGGACGAACCCATCGAGGAAATCATCGAAGGCTGAGGCGCGTAATCCTTCGGGAAGAACGTCGCTTGTGCGCCAATCGCGCGGGCAAGCCTGCGGTGATACTCGCCCCGCGTGATTTCCACAGCGCCAAGGCTGGCCAGATGCGGGGTCAGGAACTGGGTGTCGAACAACTGGAACCCGCCCGCCCTCAGCCGATGGATCAGCCAGGCTAGGGCGATTTTTGACGCGTCGCGGCGGCGCGAAAACATGGATTCGCCAAAGAAAGCCGCACCCAACGTCACGCCATAGACGCCACCGATCAGCGCGTCGCCGTCCCATAGCTCTACGGAATGGGCAAGCCCCGCGCGATGGAGTTGTTGATAGAGCGCAAAGATCGCCGGGTTGATCCATGTCTCCTCCCGGTCAGCGCAGCCCAAAAGCACACCGGCGAAGTCGCTGTCCACCCGCACCGCGTAATCGCCACGCCGGATCGCCCGACCAAGGCTGCGCGAGATATGGAAAGTCTCTAGCGGAAAGATGCCACGACGGCGCGGATCGACCCAGTGGATTTCCGGGTCCTCGCGAGACTCCGCCATGGGAAAAATGCCCAAAGCATAGGCGCGCAAGAGGATTTCGGGAGTGATCACCTCGGTCATGCGGCGCCTTTCGGGCGAAAGCGTCAGGGCCAGCACCACAAGGCGCTGACCCCGATTTCAATCAGCCAAGCTGTTCAGCCAGCCATTTTTCCAGCCAGTGGATGTTGTAATCCCCGTTCTGGATGTCTGGCTCAGCCAGCAGCATGTGGAAAAGCGGAACCGATGTGTCGATCCCGTCGATGATCAGTTCCGACAGCGCCCGCTTCAGCCGTGCCAAAGCCTCGGGCCGGTCGCGACCGTGGACGATCAGCTTGCCGATCAGGCTGTCGTAATAGGGCGGGATCGAATAGCCGCCGTAGATCGCCGAGTCCATCCGTACACCCAGCCCACCGGGGGCATGGAAGGTGCGGACCTTGCCGGGGCAGGGCGCGAAATTCGGCAGGCGCTCCGCGTTGATGCGCACTTCGATAGCGTGGCCGTTAATCTCCAGATCACCCTGACCAAACGACATGGGCAGACCGGCGGCCACGCGAATCTGTTCGCGCACCAGATCGACGCCAAAGATGAATTCCGTCACCGGATGTTCCACCTGAAGCCGGGTGTTCATTTCGATGAAGTAGAACTTCCCATCCTCATAAAGGAACTCGATGGTGCCTGCGCCGATATAGCCAAGCTTGGCAATCGCATTGGCGCAGACCATCCCGATCTCGTCGCGCATCTTTTGTGTGATGGCGGGGCCGGGGGCTTCTTCAAACACTTTCTGGTGGCGTCGTTGCAGCGAACAGTCGCGTTCGCCCAGATGCACGCCCTTGCCCTTGCCATCGCCAAAGACCTGAATTTCGATATGACGCGGCTTTTGCAGGTATTTTTCGATATAGACCTCGTCATTGCCAAAGGCAGCCTTGGCCTCGCTGCGCGCGGTGCGGAAGGCGATTTCCAGCTCTTCGGCATTGCGCGCAACCTTCATCCCGCGGCCGCCGCCGCCCGCGGTGGCCTTGATGATGACGGGAAAGCCCATGTCTTCCGCCACGCGCTTGGCGGTTTCAAAATCGGGCACCCCGCCATCCGACCCCGGCACGACCGGAATCCCCAAATCCTTGGCCGTTTCCTTGGCCGTGATCTTGTCGCCCATGATGCGGATATGTTCCGCCTTTGGGCCGATGAAGGTGATCCCGTGATCTTCCAGCGCCTGCGCGAAGGCCGCGTTTTCCGAAAGAAAGCCATAGCCCGGATGCACCGCTTGCGCGCCCGTAATCTCGCAGGCCGAGATGATGGCCGCCTTGTTCAGATAGCTGTCCGAGGAAGGGGCCGGGCCGATACAGACCGATTCATCTGCCATGCGCACATGCATGGCATCTGCATCGGCAGTGGAATGAACGGCGACCGATTTGATCCCCATTTCGCGGCAGGCGCGGATCACGCGCAGCGCGATCTCTCCCCGGTTGGCGATCAGGATTTTCTCGAACATCGGGATCACTCGATGATCAGCAGCGGTGCGCCGTATTCGACCGGCGTGCCATCTTCGACAAGGATGCGCTTGACCACACCGGCGCGCGGGGCGGGGATGTGGTTCATGGTCTTCATCGCCTCAATGATGAGAACCGTCTGACCTTCGGCCACGGTGGCGCCGATCGAAATAAACGGCGTGGCACCGGGTTCTGGAGCCAGATAGCAGGTGCCAACCATCGGCGAGGTGACGGCACCCGGATGCTGGGCCGGGTCTTCCGTCGTCGTGGCTGCTGCCGGGGCGGAAGCGGCAGGGGCCGCCGCAACGGGGGCAGCATGGGCATAAACCGGGGCAGGGGCCGCGACCGTCACCACATTGGATTGCTTGACGACGCGAACCTCCAGGCTGTCATCCTCGCCATATTCGCGCTTCACCGAAAGCTCGGTCAGGTCATTCTTGTTCAGAAGTTCCGCAAGCGCCGCGATGAAGGCTACGTCTGCGTCGGAAGTTTGCTTGCTCATGCCGTCCTCTGTTGGCTGTTGATCGCCAGTTGCGGGCTTGGAGATGGGGCCGCGTCCATGGAATAGGTGCTTATAGCCTTCTGGATCGAGGGAGAAAAGCACCCTTTCCATGCATAATTTTAAGGCAATCCTACCTCATCTCCTGAAATTTCGCATCTTTTGAAAATTTACCGTTTGATAAAAAAAATGACCTGTGGGACAGTTTTCCAAAAGAACAATCAGGGAGTCACGATATCATGCCCAACAGCCCGCTGACGCCCGGCATCGTCCCGGCCCGTCTGCCAGCCGGAAAGATTGCCGAGAATTTTTCGGATCACGAACCGCCGCTGGACGCGCATGAGGCGCGGGTAGCGGCCGACCGCTGCTATTTCTGCCATGATGCGCCCTGCATCACGGCCTGCCCCACGGCCATCGATATCCCGCTGTTCATCCGCCAGATCGCAACCGGCACGGCCGAAGCCGCAGCCACGACGATATGGACACAGAACATCCTTGGCGGCATGTGCGCCCGCGTCTGCCCGACCGAGACGCTGTGTGAAGAGGCTTGCGTGCGCGAAGCCGCCGAAGGCAAGCCCGTGGAAATCGGCCGCCTGCAGCGTTTCGCCACCGACACGGCGATGGCCAAGGGCCTGCACCCATTTACCCGCGCGGCACCCACGGGAAAGCGCGTGGCTGTGGTGGGCGCGGGGCCTGCGGGTTTGGCCTGTGCGCATCGCTTGGCAATGCATGGGCATGACGTTGTTGTGCTGGAACGCCGCCCCAAGGCAGGCGGCCTCAATGAATATGGCATCGCCAGCTATAAATCGACCGGCGGTTTTGCGCAGAAGGAGGTGGACTGGCTCCTCTCCATCGGCGGGATCGAGATTCGTACGGGCGTGGAACTGGGCCGCGACACGACGCTGGAGAAGTTGACTGCTGAGTATGACGCGGTGTTCCTCGGCATCCGACCTGACGCAATTGCCCGTGGGCCGCGACGTGGTGGTGATCGGCGGCGGGATGACGGCGGTCGATGCGGCGGTGCAGTCGAAACTCCTTGGCGCGGAAAACGTGACCATCGTCTATCGCCGGGGGCAGGAGAAGATGAGCGCCTCGGGCTATGAACAAGAACATGCCACCAGCGCAGGCGTGCGGATCATTTGCAATGCGATGCCCGTGGCCGTGCATGGCAATGGTGCCGTGCGCGAGGTGGAATTCGCCTATACGGTTGAAACGCCCGAGGGCCTGAAATCCACCGGCGAAACCTTCCGGATCAAGGCCGATCAGGTGTTCAAGGCCATCGGCCAAACGCTCTCTGGCCTGCCCGCAGGCATCACCACCGCAGGGGGCAAGATCGCGGGCCTGCCGCCCAAGGTCTGGGCCGGGGGCGATTGCACGGGCGGGGGCGAAGACCTGACCGTGACGGCCGTGGCGCAGGGGCGCGACGCTGCCGAAGACATTCACGCCTTTCTGAAAGGGTAAGCACATGGCCAACCTTGCGACGAATTTCATCGGCATCAAATCGCCCAACCCCTTCTGGCTCGCCTCGGCCCCGCCGACGGACAAGGAATATAACGTCGTGCGCGCCTTCAAGGCGGGCTGGGGGGGCGTAGTCTGGAAAACGCTCGGCGCCGAAGGCCCGCCGGTCGTCAACGTCAACGGCCCGCGTTACGGCGCGATCTGGGGGGCGGACCGCCGCTTGCTTGGGCTGAACAACATCGAACTGATCACCGACCGCCCGCTCGAGGTGAACCTGCAAGAGATCAAGAAGGTCAAGCGCGAGTGGAAAGACCGCGCCATGATCGTTTCGCTCATGGTGCCTTGTGATGAGGAAAGCTGGAAAGCCATCCTCAAGCGGGTGGAGGAAACCGAGGCCGACGGGGTAGAGCTGAACTTCGGCTGCCCACATGGCATGGCCGAACGCGGCATGGGTTCTGCCGTGGGGCAGGTGCCAGAATATATCGAAATGGTCACCCGCTGGGTCAAACAGCACAGCCG